>JAATVJ010000169.1 GCA_014523515.1 Nitrososphaerales archaeon TH1177
TAGAGGAATAATAATTCATTTTTCATTATTACTTTATTAATTCAATAAATTAAAATCCAATTGAAATAAAACTTATTATAAATGGATGAATTGGACTCGAATGTATCAAATACTGATGAAAAATATGTTATCAATTTATGGAAGGCTTTTTGTAAATCTAGAAAAGCTCTTTCTCTTGAATACAATGCTACGGACGCAGTTATTAATAAATGGAATAACCGATTTTTTAATACTTCTTCAATTGAACAGATTAGAAACTATGTAAAAGAAAATATTACAATCGAGGGACATGTTTTAGATGATCCATTCTAATTATTTATTTATTCCGTCGTTAGTGCAGAAATATTTTTTTCTGCTACATATGCTGATTTTATTTTTGAAAATCCTCTTTCTTCTAAAAATAACCAATTTTTTCCACAAATAACACAAGTTATTACTTTCTCACTATGGAAAAATTCAAGCTCATGATGACTGCAACGTATTTGATATTCTAATTTCATAGCTTCCATTTCTTTTATTGTATCGATATGTCTGACAGAGTTTTCTGTCACAGTGCATTCATCGATCCTATTTTTATAGTAAGGTTGATACCAACTTTATCTATCATATTTCTTATATAATTTATTAAGGATATCCAACTATATTATTTTTTCAATTGAAAAATTTATTATTTATATCAATACAAGATCCAAATAAATATTTAATTTAATCTATAACTTTTATCTATATTAATTTTAATAAAAACATTCATAGTAAAATTAAATAATTAATCTGTATAAATATAATATATGAAAGTAACGATCTACAGTTTTCTATTTCTTACAATACTTGTAGCCTCAATATCACTATTTGCCAATATAAATGCACAATTAAAACCAAATGTTAAGGTTTCACCTGCTTGTGGTGATACTAGTGGATATGGAATGGAGTTAAATGTAAATGGATTCGAACCTAATAGCAATGTTGGGTGGAAATTAGTTCATCCAGAAACACAAACAAGCCCTACTTATGGTTATTTTGAAACAAATAATACAGGAGGCTTTACTGAATCTGAATATATTGAAGGAGAATTAGAGGAGGGCAAGTATGAAATTCAATTCTTTGATGATGCTGATAATGATGGCAAAGCAGATCAAGGTAAAAAAGAATTTATTGTTTCTATGTCTACTCCATGTGAAGAATAGTAAAATATTTATTGACTAACACTATAAAAATAAAATTTTTTTATCATTTTAATAATAAATATGAGGATTGATATATATTGTATTAATAGTTTTTAAATTTTTACGATATATTTAATTATTTAAGAGGAATAAATGTAGATAATTAGTAAATTAATTACATAATTATGAATAATTTTTTACCTTTACCTATGACTGTTTTTATATTTTTTATAGTTCTCCATTGCCTCCAAAATTTTTCGTTTAGATTCACTGTATTTCCAAACTCTCTAATTTTAACAAATTTGTCTTTTTCTAGATCTTTATGATGTTCAATAAAATGTTTAAGTTTGTTTAGGAGATATAGATTAAAATCATTCGAATCTCCAATGGTACTCCAATCTCCTATTTTAGAAATGGGTGTAGCAATTATCTTAGAATCAAGTCCTTCTTGATCTTCAGTAAAATGATACCAATTGGAGTGCAATTGATAACGCTCAGTGGTTGCAAAGAATCGATCCCTATTACAAATACGTCAAGATTATCTAATATTCTTAGAATCATTATCCAAATTTTCTATTGTTTGTGGTATAAAACCGTAATTAAAAGGATATACCATTGCAACCGTCAATATTCTATCTGTATATAGTATTCCATTATCTAAATTCAATTCATATTTTATATTACTTCCTTTTGAAATCTCTATAACTACATTGATATCTTCAGGAGGGTGTATCCCTGTATTTAGTTTTTCTACAAAATTCATGAATCTGCGAATTATATAATTTAATTTATAATAGAGATATTGGGTTGTGTATAGTGTTTGTATTGATTTACAAATTGATCATATTTATTATTTCTAATTGTAGATTCGTTGTTGATAAAATTTTTAACTGCTGGATATTGTTTTTTTTTTTGTTGTCGGAGAAACATTATAGTAGCATCACAATCATGAATCTCACCTAAAATATCTTGTATATCATCTAATTGTTTTACTGTTTTTTCAATATCTTTATCTTGATCGGAGATCAGTTCTAAGAAATATCTAAGTTTCTTACAGTCTTTCCTTAATTTATGGAGTTTTTTTATTTTATTTTTATCTTGAATTACAATATCCAATTCTTTTTTAATTTTATCATTAAATATCTCGGATACTTTATTGAATCGTTTCTGAACTTTTCTATCAGATATTAATGCGGTACCTATTTGAGGAAAATCAGATAAATCTAAATTTTGTGCAATCTTTTTAGCAGTTTCAAGGTGTATTTTCCTGTTTTGTTCTATTTGGTCTTTTAAATTATTATTTTTATTATTATTTGAACTATTATGGCTATTTATTTTCTCCAAGAATATATCATAATCTCTCACCTGACTATTAGATTTAAAAAGATCTTTGCTATGATTTACATAATTTTTAATTGGTTTATTTTTTCTGAATTTTTTTGGTAGTGAATAATATGCAGAATCTAATCTCCTAATCGATTTCCGAAGATCATGGATATTTTTGTCGTTAGGATTTTTCAGATATAAGTTTAAAATATTCTTAAAATTTTCAAAATTATTATTTACTTGTAGAATCATTTGTTTAGATGAAAAAGAGTATGTCTTCATTGATAAATTTTATTAAACGGGTAATATAAATTACATATAATAATAACTTAATTAATTTGTATATAGTTATAAGAAATTATAAATAGCAAAAAATAAATATATATATTTTGGTTTTTAACTACTTTGTTTATTTAGTTTTTTAACCTCTACCACATCAATTAGTTTACCCTTTGTATTTGTATTATCTTTAACTTCTTTCCAAAATTTTATGGGTAGAGAAATTTGTACCAATGAACATGTTTTCATTCTTATTTGTTCTCCAGTTACTGTTTCTAAAACCTCTTCTAAAATAGGATTATGTCCTATTAATAAAACTCTATGATGTTTATTAGAAATTCCTCCTATTGTAGTTAAATAATCTCGAGGGGTAGTTCCATATAGTAATTTAGACGACTGTATGTCTTTATTGTACCCGCAATGTTCTGCTACTAATTTAGAAGTATCTTTAGCTCTTTTGGCAGTAGAACTAATAATTAAGTCAGGAGTTAACTTATTATTTTTTAAATAATCACCCATTATTGGTGCATCTTTTTTGCCACGTTTATTTAGTGGTCTTTTATGATCAACAAGTGTAATATCCTTCCAACTTGATTTAGCATGACGAAGGAAGAGCAAAGTTTTCATTATGAATTAAAACAACTTATTAACTTAAATCTTTATCTGCTTTAAAATGGTTTTATAATTATATGTTGACATAATTTTGTAATAACCAGTAATTGCAAATTTTTTTACACAATAATTTACACAATATATTATTAAAATTAAATATAATTATTGTAAATCTATTGATAGAAAGATATTTGATATCTTTGAATTTTATAGAATTTTGATAATATGAAATTATATTTTACAGCAATTATTTATATTTAAAATATTAGAATAATATATGTTATCCTATGCAATATAAAGCCGGTAAGATTTGAAATAATTGTCTTCATTATAAATCCTAATTTATTAGAAACCTACTAAATATATAGATAACATAGCAAAATAGAAATATTCGATAGCAATTCTAGTATGATGAATTGAGAGGTATCTGTTTATAGAGTATTAAATAAAGTAACCCAAATCAATTTTATATATTTACAGTATGATATGTGTGTTAATAATAGATTTTAAGATATTTTAATAGCTAATTTTAATAGCTAATGCAAAATATCGAGAGCTAATTTTAATTCAGAAATTTCTCTTTCAAGAGCTAAACTATCACTTTTATTTGTAGTATATCTAGACAAGTTTTCACAAGCTTTAATTTGTTCTATTATTATTTCTTTTTTATCTATACAAAAATTATGCTGTAATTCAGCAACTGAATATATAATATTTATTTTTTCTTTATATTTAGATGTTTTAGCCTCTATTTTCAATGGAAATTCTACTTCTAGTATATTCACTATTTCAAATCACTAAAATAAGTTATACATTGATATATATATTATTTTTTAGTAGATGAACTATGTAGATATAATAGAAGGACAAGGACCTTAATATTTTATTATCTGTATATACCTTAACGACAAGAAGAAATTATTAGAAGTCGCTCTTCTTATAGATTTCAATTACTATTTTAAAATAATTCTTATAAATTGTTGCTTACATTTTATTCACATCATCTTTAACATTCGCATCATTCCATTTTTATTCCATATTAGAAGCAACTTTATTTAAGACCCTATTATATTATTTGTTTAATTTTTAATAGTCAAATACTATAGAATAAATTTTTTTATATCATATATTGAATTTTATAATATTCCGGAGTAAGAGAAAGGAGCGATAACTATTCACTTGCTCCGGACCTACTTTGCATAGGGTAGAATGAATCTTCACTTATAATAGTCACTTACTACTTTATTTATATTTCTAATATACTTTATTGTAAGCTATATATTGTTATGTGAAACTATTATTACAAATAATATTTCTTTCTCAAGTCTATAATTATAGTAATATAACAATTTAGAAATATAAAAACGATATCCTATGTTCCTATATATAGCATAATTTACGGATCATTTTTTCTTATCTGCTATATAGAGTAATAACAATATATTTAATTATTTTTTAAACTATATTATATATATTAGAGAATAGTGACTTAAATGAATGCAAAAACATGTGTAGGAAAATTTCATACTAATAAAGAGAGTATAAATGATTACTTTAAACTAAATGAGGCACGATGTCATTAAAAAGAAAATTTTTTACAAATAGTTATTATGATTTTTATTCCAATGTAAAAAGTAGTTGCTTTGTTTATCCTGATGTATGTTCTTGTGGTCATGAAAAATATTATCACTCTAATTTAGATGAATGTAATTCTAGTGAATGTAGCTGTAAAAGATTTCTGCCTTAAATTAGAATGTTATTAAAAATGTAAAATGGAATCTTATATTGTTAGTAAAAGTATTATATGATACAAATAATAGTATCAATCAATATCAAATACTGCTTAAATGCTTTGTTGCTCTTGATTGCAAAAATTTTATTTTCTTGGACTAGATTGTCCAGTCACTATAAAATACACTGAATCTCCAATATAGCATGCATGATCTGCTATTCTTTCTAGATATCGCATTATCAATAATGCAGATATTGCACACTGTGGATCTTTAAGAGGATGATCATTAGATTCTGTTTTTGGAGTAATTAAATTACTTAGATATTGTCTATACAGCGCATCTACAGAATCATCCATTTTGTATAGCTTTGAAACAGTATCTTTTTCTCTAGTTTGTAATGCATTTATACTTAATCTTATCATTTCGCTTGCTAAATTTGAAGTCTCCATGACCACAGATTTATCACATTTATGAATAGAACCCATTGTTTCTAGTACTTCCACAATATCATATGCATATCTGCCAAATCTAGAAAAGCCATAAGCAATTTCCATACAGGATCTTATATATCGTAGATCTGTTGCTACAGGTTGATATCTAAAAATTAATTCTGTTGCTAGATCAGATACCTCCAATTGAAATACTTTAAGTTTCTCGGACCATTCAAATACGTGGTTTTTTTCAACAATACCGTTTTCATAAGATTCAATAGCATTACTAACACACATTTCAGAAAGTTTTGCCATATTCATTATTATTTCTGTTATACGTTCTAATCCCAGATCGAGTAACCTTGTCAATGTACAATATATTATTATATTGGTAGACATATAAATTAAGAATACAATACATTTTAGACCAATATCTAATTGTGATCTTATTTGAAAATAAATCTTTAAAAATAATTCACTAAATTTTATGATTTACTTCTATTAAAATATTCTTTAGCCTTTTGTTTATTTCCTATGGCATCATATACTAAACCTAGTTTATACCATATATCTCGATAAAAATTATGCAGTTCCATAACTTTATCATAATATTCTATTTCTTTTTGAATTTTCAACTCAGGTGGAATATCCTTCCAAAATTGAAAAAAATTTTTTTCTCTTTCTTCTTCCTTCTGCATATTATTTATTAGACTTTAAGACTTTAAAATCTGGTTCTCATAAAACCGGTATATCTATATTGATTATTTTTTGTATTTATACTATATACCTCTAAGCGTTTTTTAAATTATTGTGAATATATTTATTGCATATGAATAAGTATGAGAACTTAAAATTGTGGCTATTATTAGAGAAAATTGAATTTCAATGAAGATATTATCATAGGCAAAAAACCTGGCTGGCCGTGATAGTCTTGATGTTCATGTTCATCTCATTCAATTGTTCAGGTTATGACAATTAATACAAAAACCAATAATATTAGTTTTGTTTAGATTGTTAAAGTTATTTGTATTCTGGTAATTAGATTCTATAATATTTATTCATTATTCTTTTATTTACAACCTTTATTATTTGCTCCAGGTCCTACTTTGAGTATTAACCATCGTCTATGGTAGTCATAAGAGTTAGAGGTACTAAATATAGTTCGAGACCCACCATTACCGTTTTATTTTTACCAATACTCAGGGGAAGCCAAATGACCATAAATTGCACAAAGTTCAGAAACTTGTTAATTATCTACTTAATCTCTTAAAGGGAGGTCTTGGAAATACGACCTTTACAGGATGTCGAATTGCTGGTTGGATCATTACAATCTCTCCTTTGTCCATTTGAGCAATATTTCCTTTAGTAATTTCATCCAACATGGAATAAGAACTGGTTGATAATTCAGATAATCCTAGTTTTGCTATCATATGTATTCCTGTATTCTCATGTAGAACGGGATCAACAGCACTTTTGAATTGCTGAGCTGATAATAAAATGGTATTCCTTGATTTTCCTGCTATTATCGTTTTTATAATCTGTTCTGCTACAGTGGATCGCTGTCCCAGGGAATAAGTATGTGGAAGAAATCGATTAATCTCGTCTATGAATATCAAAATATACTTTGGTTTACTCTGTTTGGATTCAATATTAATTTCTATTCTATTTTCTGATTCTTGATTAAGATAATGCTCTTCTTCAAAACTATAACGTGATGAATATAGTTCATCTATGTTAGTCATAACATCTCCAATAACTAATGATTGTTCTTCGAGAGTAGGTATCATTGCAACATCGATAACGTATACATCTCCACCTTTTATTTTTTTTATTTCGTTTCCAATATAGATACTAGTTTCTCTCTTATCCGTGAACAAAGATGATCTCTTAAATTTTTGAAGATACCCTAAAAAATGAAGATACATTGATTTGTGACCTACTATCTCTGGAGGATAGTCAACATACCTAAGTAAATCTGACCAATTATTTACAACATTATCCGATTTGTCTTTGAGAGGCCATGATTCATAAATATAATTAATTATAGCATAAAGATTATAGCGAGGGTCATAACTTTCTGATGAAAGTAAAAGATCGAGTCTATCATATATATCTCTTAGTTCAAATGAGTATGTGCGAAAATTAGATGGAACATGAACTGATATAGGTTTTCCATCTTTACCTCGTGGAAGAAAATAAGTAACATTATCAAAAGGATCCGGTGATATTTTTAAGTTTTTATATAATTTATTATCTCTTTCTGTAATATTTCCTTCTCTTTCATGAATATATAATAGATCATCCTCGCGTGTGTTAAAAATTATAATAGCTACTTCTTTATTCTTTACGAGTTTTTGATACATAGAATGTAATAAGAACATTAAATAAGAAGTTTTGAGATTCCCAGAAATTCCTGTAGCATTTATATGAGCGGTATCTGGTCCTGCCAAATATGACATTGCAATGGGTATAGCAACCTGTTGACCATTAGTCATTTCTATTATACCAGCCATTACTGGATCTTCCATTTTTGGAATCCCTAAGGCTATGAGAATTTCCTTTTCAGTAGCAAATCGTACTGCCTTATCTATATTAACAGGCATTCTAATATTCATACCAGTTGTGATCTTAGAATCCGAATGGATATTATTATTAATATGAGCATTTGTCATCACAGCTACTCTTGCGATTCTTATTCCTTGATCAACGTAATCCTCTTTATTGTTTGGATTATCTCTTAAACGATAATTCTGTCTTGAATACTGGTTCGATATTGTTACATCAGCAATTCTGACGGTACGTAATTCCTTAACAATACCAATAGTTACAGTATTGTATATATTCTCAACAGAAATAAAGTCAAAAGGCCCGATAATTTTATCAGGAACAATTGAAAACCAAAATTCATCCATTGTTATTTGATATTTTTCTGATTCTATTGTTTTACCTATAATATCAGAAATAATAGCATGTTCTGACGTGTTGTCAGCATAGTTTTCGCTAGTCAATAGTGATCTATTTTGGTTTCACTAACACTTAGATAACTAATACCTATATAGTTTATTTAGTATAAACTACCTATGTTTAATAACTTTTAGACAGAATTTTTCAAAAGGTAATTTTTACGTTGTGAAGCTTAAATTTGCAAAATATTCTTATTCAAAGTCACGATTCTACATAATATCGAGCTCATAGATTAAATAAATAAATCAAAAAGTTTGAATATAAAAATTACCTATTATCAAAATTATCAAGAATCTTTTCTAGTTTTTCTTTCAGGTCTTCGTAAGAGATTAATTCATTTTCTTTTAAGATATAATATTAGTATCAATATAAAAGGTAATGAAGATAGAGGAATAGATATTGATTTGTTTATTAGTAAAGAACTAGCTATCTCTAAAGCAATAATTAGGGTTACCCCCACATAAATCAGACCATAAAGAATGAATCTGTGGCTCCTTTTTCTAAATTTTTCAAAATCGCCATAAGGATATTGTATATGATGATAAATAATTGGCATAACAAACAGAGAAGCAGCAGTTGTAATTGTATATAACATAATTAATAAGAGAATTTTATCAATATACGAAAAAGTACCAGGAGGGTTGATTGAAATATTGAGAATAAACCCAAATAAAATCCCAGAAAAAGTAGTTAATGCTGCACTTTCCTTTAGAATTGTATCATAAGATGAGGAAATATCTTTAGAATTTTTGGAATTCATTACTTAATGTTATAATTATTATATTAAAAACTTAGATGCAGTTGTAATCAAACTTTATAATGTATTCGAGGAATATTTAATTTTATATATGCTATTTATTGAAAATACAGTAAAAGATAGTTCTTCTGTAGACTTTATTTTTTAACTCAACATTTCAAAGGATTCTAATATTATATGATAAATAATTATAAATTATAAAATGTTAAACTAACTCAAAATAATAGTTATTTCAGTCAATGAGGTATATGATGAGAATTTGTTTCCTATATATCCTCATCCTATATCTACAAACTTAATCGCATTTTATATGAGTTGAAAACGAGTATCTCAACTGTATGACCAAAAAATATCAACTTATTTAAGAATTATATACCTAATATCAGTATTTCAATATTATTGTTTATACATTTGAAGATACTTGGATATATCAAAATTTGGCTTGGGAAAAGTTAATTTCATACTTTCAAGAGTATTGACTATAATCTGTGTTACTACAAAATTTCTAAACCATTTCGTATTGGCAGGAATTATATACCATGGAGCCCAATCTGTACTACATTTCCATAGAGCTTCTTCATATGCTTCCATGTATTGCTCATAATATGTGGGTTCAGTTAAATCGCTTTCTGTAATTTTCCATTGTTTTAAAGGATTTTTTATTCTCTCCTCCAATTTTTTCTTTTGTTCATCTTTACTTATGTACAAAAAGAATTTTAGGATTTTGGTATTATTTTCATATAAAAAGCGTTCAAATTCATTAATTTGTTTATATCTTTTAGACCAAATGGATTTTGATATCAATTTACGTACTCTTACTTCTATAACATCCTCATAGTGAGAACGGTTAAATACTGTTATTTCACCTTTTGCAGGCATTAATTTATGTACACGCCACAAATAATCATGTGAAAGTTCATCTTCATTTGGAGTCTTGAATGATATGGCTTTACAACTTTGTGGATTGAAAGCACTCATTACATTTCTTATAGTACTATCTTTGCCAGCTGCAGATATTCCTTGTAGAATGATTAGCAATGATTGATTTTTATTTGCAAAAAGCTTGTATTGCAGATTAGACATCTGATTCGTTAGGCTTTGGTTTAGCATTCTCTCGGCTTCTTCCTTATCTATTTTTCCTAAATAAGTGGAATTCCAATCACTTAAACGAATCTTGGTATGGCTATTTGGTTTAACTATAAGGCTATCTATAAGGTTTGTCTGCATCTATAATAACAATTAACATGAATGAATTAAAGAATGTTTTTTCCTGATTTAGAAGGTAAAAATGGTAATAATACATCAATTATAGTCTTATGTATATTACTGTAACAGCCAATAAGACAAAGATTTAATTAGTCAATCTAGACGAAACAAATGAGGCTTGCAAAAATGAACTATTTTAATTAATAGTCTCAAGACAAGATCCCGTATCAGTTATGTATATTATTGAACTGTCAACTTTATTATACTCTGTGTCCTCTAACCTCATAAAGTCCAAAACATTTAGATTCTGAACTTCTTTTTCAAGCTCTGGAATTGAGTCATCCAATTCCAGGTCACTGGCTGCAAATATCCCTTGTATATAATGCCCCTTTTGTAAGTCTTCGAAGCTAGTTATATTATTTTCCCTAATTAAGACATATAATTATCCAATACCATTTAGAAAATTAGTCGGATTATCTGACATAAACATGTATAATTGAGAGTGATTGGATTCCGATCTTCAGTAGTAAAAGCAATAGTTTTATTGTTTTTGTTAGGCACCAATATAGTATTTTCATGAAAAAACTTTCCAAGTCATGGCATTTCCATTTTATTTTTTGTCATAGTATCATAAGCTACAACGATTCCTTCTTCTATTTCTTCATTTGTTACGAAAAGAAGATTCTTAAATCCGTTTTCGGTAAAAATTCTCATAAAAAAACAAAACGAATTGAATGATAATACGATATACATTAATCAATTATCAAGATGACATTAATAAAAGATTATTTACAGGAACTATATAGCAAATCCTTCAAGCTTATAATCATTATATAAATAATAAATAATGATTAAGTACTAATAGAGAAGTAAACATTATTTACTCCATAAAATAATTTTGTAATTATGCAATTATAGAATTTCAAATATTACAATTACAAAATAGGTAAAAGATTAAAGTGTCTACAAAATGGAATATTGATTTACTTGGCTCTAAAAATTTATATTAGTATCTTTAGAGCCAAGACAAGATGATATGGGGCTATAATAATAAATGTATAAGAAATTAATTAACTTTATCAATAGAGACCTTTAGGATCTCTATTGATATAATATATCCTATAGAAAAAGTTTATTTATAGTAAGAGATCTGGTATTAATTTAAGGATAGTTATAAACAACTTTGATCAAGAAATTTAATATTCTTATTCTTAAATATAATCTAATCGTTACCTAAAAATTCCTATAAAAAAATTCTAGTACTATTGATTGTAATTATTTATTTTTCTATTAAAATTTTCAACATATATTTCCTTTATTATTTATTATTAGTGTCTATATTTACTATATACTAAAATAAATTGTTAAGGATGTGTATGTTTACAAGTAATCTATGATCATGTCTCTTTTATGATATTCTTGACTATACTATGTCACAAGTGATTGATTTGACTATAATTAAAAAAACAATAACTAAAAAAACAATGTATTTCACAATAATTGGTTTTACCATGATAATGTGCATGGCAAGTAGTTTTTCTCCTGAGTTCTCCTATTCAGAAGATAAAAATAATAATCCTTATATCATGGAAAATTCAAATACTTTAGAAAATAATAAGGAATATTATTCTGAGAAGGATAGCTCTGTTGAAGATTTCAACTTTGTAGCAGTAGGAGACTTCAGTTGTAATGAAGATGCAAAAAATACTGTTATTAATATAATAAATACAGATCCTGAAATATTATTAGGTTTAGGAGATTATTCTTATGAAACAAGTGCGAAATGTTGGAAGGACATTGTAGGAGGAATAGATCCTCAAAAAATGAAAATTTCTTTTGGCAACCATGAATTTGAAGGCAAGTCATTATTAAAGCAGTATATGGAATATACTAATCTTGATAAGCAATATTATTCCTTTGATTATAATAATTTACATTTTATCTCTATGGCTACCGAAGCACCATATGAACAAGGATCAGAACAATTTGAATTTGTTAACCATGATTTAATGAAGACAAAAACAAATCCTTCCATAGATTGGATAATTGTTTATTACCACGCACCGATGTATACTTCAAAAACTAATCATGAAGGTTTGGAATCCTTCAGGGATCTATATCATAGTCTTTTCACTGAATATGGTGTAGATTTAGTATTACAAGGACATGTCCATAATTATCAGAGAACTCATCCTTTAATATATAATAGTGAGAATCCTTCAAATCCTGCAATAACACAAAGCGCAATACTTAGTAATGGAGATGATAAAGAAAATATGTATGTTAACCCTGAAGGTACCATTTTTGCCATAGTTGGTACTGGTGGACGGGAATTACATGGATTAGATGACCAAGCTTATTTCAATGCAAACCAATTAGAAGAACATGGATTTTTGGAATTAAAAACAACAAACAATGGAAAAAGTCTTGTTGGACAATTTTATTCTAATGATGATAGTATAATTAAAGACGAATTTATTATCGAAAAATCATCATCTGTTGATAAAACTTTTTTTGATGACAATATCATAAATAATAATCCATCTAACTTGAAAGAAATTGCATATAAAAAATAAATAAATAGGAATCAATTAACTTTTTTATCAACTAGATAACTGATGATGATTATTTTTACTTCACACATAGAAAAACCATTAACTTATCTATGAAAGTAAACTTTTAATCATTGCAAAGAATGAATCTCTGGAGATATGTAAACGTCTTTTACAAAATCTTAAAAATTCTTCATACTTTAATCTTCTCTGTTCTATTTCATTATTAACTATTTCCTGAATTTCTTTACTAGGTTCTAATTTTTTTAAATAATCAATAGTGA
>JAATVJ010000170.1 GCA_014523515.1 Nitrososphaerales archaeon TH1177
ATTGTTCTTCTTCTTCCTCCATCTAACCTGTCGAAGTACGCTTGTACACCAACCTTCATCAGGAAGAGATGTGGTTAAAGTAAACACATCTTTAATTTGTGTTATCCAGCTTTAAGCTTGGCTGAAACATTTGTCAATAAGAGCGTTAAAATATAATGATTTTAGATAATGCCAAATTATATCGTACTAATTTTTAATAAATATTAGGTTATAAATTGATCTATTTTTTATTAAAAAGAGAAAAACTAAAAATATCGATTAAAAACTTTAATATTACTAATGAGACTAAAATCTTTACGGTTTTTCCTTATTAGTTCAATTTTATTATCTATTTGCATTATTATAGGCCCACAATTTGTAAATTTATCTTATTCTGAAACATCAAAAATTCTTAATCTCAGTAATGGAATTATAAATTCTACATTTCCACAAATCAAAACTTTTAACAATAATACTATTTTCATTTTTTGGACGGGTGATACAGATCATGGAGTAAATAATGAGATTCAATCAGATATATTTCTTGCAAAGAGTGAAAATAAAGGTAATAGTTTTGAAGATCCTGTTAATATAAGTAACAATACGGGAAGCTCATTTAACCCACAATCAGAAATATCTTCAAATAATATTTATGTTGTTTGGGAAGATGATACATTTGCAAGATCGTATGGTCTAATGAATACAAACACCAGTATTTTATTTAAACAAAGCAAAGATAATGGAAATACTTTTTCGGTTTCTATTTCTCTAAGTTCCACTAATACAGATTCATCAAATCCAGATATTATTGCTGCTATCAACGGTAATAATACTGTACATGTGGTATGGCAAGATAATTCAGATAAATCTAGCAAAATATTATTTAAGAAAAATATTTCTAATAAAAATACCATATTCTCAGATCAACAAATTATAAGTAACGATAAAGGAAACAACTATGAGATCTTACCTCAAATAGTTGCCTCCAGTGATATTATTAATATTATATGGAATGATTTTAACTTAAAAGATGAAATTTCAAATATGTTAATACGAAATAGTATTGATGGTGGTAATAATTTTGGAAAAACTATTCAATTAAATAATAATAATTACTCTAAATTTGCAACTAATGATATAATTAAGATGTATAACAATAATGTGTATATCGTTTGGCAAGGAAATATCAAAGGTCAGTTTGATATATTTCTTGCAAAGAGTTCTGATGGTGGTATTACTTTTAGCAAACCAATTAACTTGAGTAATGATTCTGGTGACTCGATTAATCCTGACTTGATTGTATTACATAACAATCTTCATATAATTTGGAATGACAATAGCACTAAAAAATATAATGTAATGTTTAAAAGTAGCTCTGATGGTGGTATTACTTTTAGCAAACCAATTAACTTGAGTAATACTACAAATTCTAATTCAATCAATCCACAAATGGCTGCTACTGCTAATGAGTTATTTGTTGCTTGGCAAGAGGATATATCAGGAAACAATCAAATTTATTTTAGATCAGTGGATACATCATAATTTTTTATTTAAATTTGAATTAAAACAAGGGCTCTGTTAAGATAAGGTGAATAGATGAATAGAAGTGAAAATATCTTGTAAAAGTAAGCACAGAACATAATATAATTATATAATATGAATATTACTTTACCCTTAAGTTAACAGGTCAGATTTTTTGATAGTTTGTTAGTTAAATATGCACTTCACAATAATTAAACATAAAGCTATTACGATAATAATTTAATAAAATATCAAGCTAAATATGATAACATAACTTTTGAATAGTTATAAAATTGATACCTAATATTTCAATTCAAAGGATATAGCACATATATTTTAAAAATGTAAACTGTATATAAATCAACATTTATAATATAAATTCATTCTTTACGTATTATGAATACATCATTGCTATTGTTTATTACTATACTAATACTTGCATTGTCTTCAGTTAATTTCATTTTTCTAAATGACTCTTTTGAGATAATGATTCAAGATAATAATAATGATATAATCTTAGCTTCTACAAATGACACATTTACAGAATCAGAACCAAGAATTCCATCTTCTGCCCTAGACGAAAAAGATACTTCTATAATACCCAATACTGAAACATCACTAGAAGCTGAAACTCTTCAAAGTAATAGATCATTCATTGAAAATGTTATTAAATCAAAAATTGGAGAAAATAAAAGTTCTTCTTTTTCTAATAATAATTCAGCTTTATCTCAATTTTATCAATTACGAAATAATTACTTGTCACAATGGGAGACACTATCTTTTCAACCAAAGTTTGATTCATTTATTAATGAGAATTCAACTCATGAAGTAGTAGGATATGGAATATATACTGAAAGAAATTCCAATATTTTTAATCCAGATGAACAAATATCTCTATATCTAGAACCAATAGGATTTAAACACAAGCCAATAATAGAATCAAAGGGAAATAAACTATACTTAACAAATATTACAACAATAATAACAATGCAGGATGATAAGGGAAATGAAGTACCATCTATAGAAGATATAAAAAATTATGATCTTATATCTCATAACAAAATAACAGAACTATTTTTACCGATAGATATAGATTTGATCTCTCCTCTTCCAGCAGGAAATTATACCATAACTTATACTCTCATCGATAACATATCAAAAGAGAATTTTGACCTTCAAAAAAATATTACTATTTCATAGAATAGTAGGCGTACATATTTTTTTAGATAATAATTGAGGTTTAAAACTTTATCTTGTTTTTTAACCACTTTATTGATTAGTTTCGTTGTTACCCAATTATATCAACAACTAATTTTAGTAAAGTCCATAACTTATTGAATACATGACTCTCCATTATTGAAATCTTCGAAAGGTAAAAGAACCAAACCATATTCTTTGGGCAATATTTTTCACTGGCATCCAGCATCAGGACTAATATTATTTAATCAAGTACTTTTCTGAAAGGAACAACTGGTCTACCTATGGTATTCTCTGGTTTTTCATCTGGTAAAATATTTTTAATTTCATTCCATAGATCATTAGGAATAAGTGTAATTGTTCTAACATAACGTTTTGTCTTGTTGTTATTATTCAATTATTACTATTGTGATAAAGAAACTAAAGAGCTATATTCCTATCTATTTTTGGGATAGGCTCTTATTCTTTATTTATTATATAATTCATTTTTATCTTTTATTTTTATTTTATTTTTCTTGTTAGTAAACTACATATATTTTGTCTACTCTTTTTAAAATCTATATTATGATGACTACTCTTGTTTTAAACCAGCAAGAACAATCATTACGCATGATGGATAGGACAACATTTTGTTCTATAATCAGTAAAGCAAAAAACAAGATGAGGTTATTGGATGATGGATATTCTAGAGGTGACCCTCATAGGAAACATATTCATAAAAGGTTTCAATATTTGAGCCATCTAGATTGGAAGAATGGTGATCGCCTAAAGTGCGACAAATGTAATGAAACAATAGAGTTGAACTCCCCTCTCTTTATTCACAGGAGACGAAGTTAAATAGATTCTTTCACGTGTCGTGTGCTAATATTTTAAATTTAATCTAATCAATCAATCTGAAGAATTTAAAAATCTCAAGAACTTGGTAGGCAGATAATAGTCCAGCATTTCATCCAACATGTGTGGCTCCATAACACCATAATGGCACGAGCGAACTTTATACCTCTACTACTCCGGCAAGGATAAATACTTTGAAAAAGTATTTGGCTTATAAATGAGCAATGAACCACTCAGAGAGGAATTAAGAAATATCCTTAACATTATAGCGGATTTGTCTAAGAACAATACTGAAACAGATGTATATGATCATATGATAATTTCAAGAGCTAATCGTCCACCTGACGAGATGAATGAGCTTCTCAAAGAATTACGTTTAAAAGGTTTGATAATAGAGGTATTTCCTAGACCTTCTGGTATAGACTTTACATTATACAGAATCACTAGAGAAGGCTTAAACAGATTATAAAATCAAACAAGTAGCAACAACGACGATCAAACAGTCCTCTTTGTATGTGTTGAAAATGCTGGAAGAAGTCAAATAGCAGAAGGATTTTTTAAAAAATATGCTCCAAAAGGATTTAAAGTTCAAAGTGCAGGAACAAAACCTGTATCACAAATAAATCCAATAGTTGTTCAAGCAATGAGAGAAGTTGGAATAGATATTAGTAAGCTGCTGAAAGATAAACTACTAGCAGGAAATAAGACAAAAATCTTTTTTGCAGAACTTATTGGAACTTTTATAGTTATAGTATTTGCTACCGGTTCTGTTGTATTAGATGCCAAATTGAATGGAGCATTAGGACTTCCTTTTATAGCAATTGCTCCTGCTATTGCTGTTGCTATTGGAATTTATCTTTTTGGTAGAATATCAATGGCACATTTCAATCCTGCAGTCACAGTAGGATTTTTAATTACAAATCATTTGCAAAGGAAACAAAAATTATTTCTTACATATCTTGCAGCAGAATTAATTGGTGCTTTGTTAGCAAGTGTTTTCATTTTTTCTATCATGGGAAATGAAGTGAATTTGGGTGCTAATGCTCCTAATTATACTAATTATCCTGTTTATGTTATAGTTGGAATAGAAGTATTAGCATCTGCTTTACTTATGTTAGTAATACTGATAGTAGTTTATACAAAGGGAGCAAAGAGATTTGGAGGAATAGCAATTGGTGCTATGGTAGGTTTAGATATCTTCTTATTTGGACTGATTTCTGGTGCTTCAATGAATCCTGCTCGTTCTCTGGCACCTGCTGTTGTGTCTGGGTATTATGTTGATTTATGGCTTTATCTTACTGCACCATTTATTGGGACTTCAATAGTAGCATTATTATTAAAAAATAAATTTTAAGCCTATTCTAGTAATATAATCTAAAACCTGTGATCATTATTTACTTTTGAGTTTTATAAATAACAATTAAGTTATCATAGAAATAGTATAAATTAGTTATTAGTTACTTTTTTCTAACAATTACTACCATCTTATTATTATGTATTTCAAGTAAGTTATTATAATATTTATTATAGGCATCGACAAAATTAGGTCTAAACAATTTTTAAAATTTTAAGGTAAATCGGAAGACTCATGGACATCATAAGTAAATACCTTACCATGAATTTTTCCTGATTTTTTTACATCTTCTAAAATTTTTTGTAAATCAGAATCATTAACAACTACTTCAACTCTTTTTCTAATGACAAATTCAGGAATAAATTTTTCTTTTTTTTGCGCGCACCATATTCATCTATATTTTTTGGGATTTCATCTCTCTTTAATTTCCCTCGTCCGCTGATATCGGAATAAGAAATACCTAACATTATTTTGTTGTAAAACCTGAATTAATGACGCAAAATCACTATTTCTTATATAGAAGATCAACCCTTTTATACAAATAACTTTTATTTAGATTTATTTAACCATTATCAAATTATTTTGATTTAAATATCCTTCCAATTTTTTTTATTAAAATTATTTTCTAATTTCTTTTTAGATTTGGATGTGCATATTCTATATATTATAAACATTAATCTAAAATCATGATTAAAAACTTATCAATAACTATCAATAAAATTCCAAGTTAATTAGTGGATACTTTATTATAAAATATCCTACATGGTAAGCTAAAAGAGAAATATATGTGACCACTCTGCTGCTCATGTACAAAAAAACAAAGAATTGAAAATAATAATTATTATTAAATAAATAATTAATTAAATGATGAATACACTACTTTATAACTAATACTGGACAATGTGCATATGTTACAACTCCACTAGCTACGCTGCCAAGAAGCATTTTCTTGAAACCTGTTCTTCCTCTTGTTCCTACAACAATTAGGTCAACATTGTTTCCTTCAGAGTAATCTACCAATACTATTGATGGATGAGCTGTACGAGGAGTCATAATTACATCTGCTTTAGAATTTAGATTGAGTTTATCAGCTTTATCTTTTATTTTGTTTAGAATATTCTGCATCTCTTGTTTTTCTTTTTCATATACTTCTTCAAGTACTTCAGGTTTTCCCCAACTATATGGATAGTCACCATGATACCAAGGATCTATTGGAAGAATATTTACAATTAGTAACAATTCACTTTTGCATTTTTCCGCTAAATTTATTGCATAGTCAGCAGCTTCAAATGACTTTTCAGACCCATCTACTCCAACTAGAATTTTTTTAAAATGGTTTTGTGCAATTTTATTATCTTCAGTAGCAGTAACTTTAATATCATTAACCAATTAGATACAAAAAGAAGGTAATAGCACTTTAAATAAAAACTTATAATATACATACCAACTATACAATATTCATAACCCGAAAGGAACCTAAAGTTTCAAAAATTTACCAAAAGGAACTTGATGTATTTAACAAATATCTCTCTATATGGGTAGCAATTTGTATTGTGTCTGGAACTTTGCTAGGATATTTTTTTCCTTCGCTATCTACTTTCTTGTCCGAGATTGAGTTTGCAAATGTTTCACTTCCTATAGCAATAGTACTTTTGATGATGATGTATCCAATTATGCTTAAAGTAAAATATTCAGAACTGTTGAACTTTAGGAAAAATGCAAAGGTTATGGCTTTTACATTGACCCTAAATTGGGCAATCCAACCTTTTGTAATGGCTTTTATTGCTTGGTTGTTTATGTCTGTTATTTTTTCTTCTGTGATTCCTGAAAAATTACATAAAGAATACATGATGGGTATGATAATTCTTGGACTTGCACCTTGTACAGCAATGACACTTGTATGGACATATCTTGCTAGAGCTAATGTTAGCTGTGCACTACTTCAAGTATCAATTAATGATCTAATTATCCTTGTTCTTTATGTTCCTCTTGGTGTGTTTTTGCTTGGAGCCACTGGATTTTCTGTTCCTCTTGATACTCTTTTTGTGTCAATCTTACTTTATGTTGCAGTACCTTTGGGATTAGCGGCATTAACGCGACGAGTAA
>JAATVJ010000171.1 GCA_014523515.1 Nitrososphaerales archaeon TH1177
ATAAAAAATTTTCACTGGGCTACACTGTGTAGCACAGTTACTGGATTTATTTTTTCCAATATTTAAGCCTCACGTTACATATTTTGAATATGACATTGAAGCAAAAGGTAAATTGGATATGTCAAACATGTGGACAAACCTTTACCAGATATTCAAGCGGAAAAAGACATAATGCGAATTTACATTCCAACATGTCCCTAGTTGTTGAATCAACTGATTATTATGTCGGCATAACAAATGGCAAATATAAACCACCAGACAGTTCGCCTGCCTCATTTAGAAAAAGAAACTCCTTTAAATCTAATTTTTTGGGTATCAAAATTAGAAACGGACATTATACTCACCACTCTATCTTTAATAATCAAAAAAGTTATAATATTGATAATCATGATCATTCGAATTCTAAAAGTGATTTACCATTCAATCATTTCATTCCCGACAATGCTGCACTGATCGACTCCATAATAGAAAAATATGAACAAAAATTATCACCGTTTCTAAGTCAAGAAGAAATAAATAAAATAATGTACGACTGGATTATTATTCCCCTTTCAACAATTATCGATAGCAAAGAGTCTTTTTATAATCATATCCAGAAGGTTGACAACCTTGTCGGTTATATTCGAATTTTGAAAAGAGGAGGAAGGGGAAATAATGTAAAATCATTTGTAAATTAGTGAAGGCATATATCCATCTTATCTATAATCACATCTTCTTCTTCTTGATAACTATCATTTATTTTAGAAAAAATGTATATTTTGTTTAACTATTAACTGATGATACTTTCTGAAAATCAGAAGTAAAATAGGAGATTAAAAAAGGAGGTTGTTAATGTATTAGATAGCCTAATAAGCCATGTGTAATACAATTCCATTTACTTATTTCCATACCAAAATCACATTTTATTACTGCTTCTTTAGTCTTAATTTTGCTAGTTGAAGTTATTGATTTTTGAATTTCGCTTTTGATTTTTCCATTAATTGTTGCTTTATCTGCAAATGGATTTGCTAAACCTAGTGATTTCGAATCTGATGATTTACTTTTATGTGTAATAACATATCCAATAAATGGAGATTTGTCGTAGTCATTGATGATTGTAGAAGTTATCAAATCCTTTGATCCTTTAATAGATGAAATACTTCCTAAAATGGTGTATGTTGAATTAAAGGATCCAATATTAGATGAGCCTGAAAATAATGCATACAATAAAGGTGGATGTTCTGTTGCTGATAAATTTGACCAACGTATATGTCAGATTAGGACATTCACATCTAAATCTATATCGTTAAGAGTCATGTGAACAAACACATGAGGTCATTATGTAAACTATCTCTAGTTATATTTCTATGATTAGTGTTATAGTTACATGTCCAATCAGATATTGCTTTTCCAATATCACATTCATTTCTAAATGTAGAGTTGTTGATTGCTTTTCTCTGTAACCACATCCATCTTCTATTAGATTTAGCTGAGGTGATCTGGTTGGCAAGAATACAAGAACTATTCTTGGATAGTTACGTACTATTGCATTTCTTGTCTTTTTTGATCTGTGTATAGATGCATTATCTAATACAACAAATATTGTTTTGATGCTGGAATCATATTTGGAATCAACTCTTCTTAGAAAATCTATAAATTGATAACTGGTCTTGTTTCTGTAGCAGTGCGTAAACATCTTATCATTTAGATGATCGTATACACCAAATGTATTGAGTATTCATTTTACTTTCTGTGCTTTTTCTACCTTGGACTGTGTGGAATACCATGCTGGACCACCATATGTCTTTGCTGCCATCGGTCCTTTCTCATCTTGATGCAACAGTATCGAAGCTGGAGGTGTATTGTATCTTATCTGTTCAATCCTTTTTTTTAATTCGTATTCAGGATCTCTGCTTTTACTCAGTACCGTCTTTGAATCCCTCCATTCAATACCATGTTTTACCAGGACATTCTTTACCTCAGTATGACTGATGCTGTCTATAATCTTCTTTTCCATTATGTATCTGCAAGTACACGTAATGACCAAGTAGAGAATTTCTGTCTGTACTTTTTGGGATCAATAGATGCTATCTCTACAATCTTTCTTTCTATATTATCTGTAATCTTGTGAGCATTTCGTATAGGTTTCTAGATACAATACCATCAATACCATCCTCATTGAATCTGTGTATCCATTTACGTATGTTATTATCATGATGATTTGTAATTCTTCTTATCTCAGGTACTGTGTATCCTTCATCTTGAGCAAGATCATTTTCGCACGAAAACCTGATTCTGCATTGTTATCAAGCAAACAATGAAGGTCATTCATTTGCTCTGTATTTATTCTTCTGACGTAGATATTCCACAGAGTATGTCCAACATATGGTTAGCTAAAGCAGTTGTTTTAAAATTCATTTGTCAAGTTAATTATTATTATTTTACAAGAATCACTAGAAGGAATATTACAATGCTGTTAAGTCTTCATAATTCTTCATCAAATGCATCAGATATATAAGGACAAGATAAATAGAAATTTATGTTTCTGTGTTATAGAAATTAATACAAAGATTTGCAGAATATTCAATTACAAAAGGAAAAAAATTATTGCATTTATAATTGAAGAAATAATTATTCAGATAGAAAGTCAGTAATATTTCTGCTAATTATAGATTGAAATTGATCCAATTCATAGAACTATATTGGGAATATATATTTCAGATAAAAGAGAATATGTTTGTAGCAAAAATTTTCTTTGATCTTTAATTGAAAAGACTGTGTTAATTTAAGATAAATTTACCACCTCTTCTTGCAACTGAATAATGAAATCATTCTTGTATATTGTATCATTATACATAGATACAAAGAATTGAATCCAGTTATATACATGTAATAAGTTACATTCATCTTTTTGCATACATGGATAGTAATCATCAAAAGATTCACTTCTAACTTTAAAATATTGGTTGACTCTTTCCATCAATCAAACTCTTCTCTAATGGCGAATGTAAATAATGTTTTAATCCAATTATACTGCATGCCTCATGATACAGTGTACCTCCATCAGTATATACACTGTATATTTTCCATATTTCTCACCTAATGATCTAATGAATTTCTCAGCAACTATCATGTTTCTCTCCTCTGAAATGTAGATTCCAAGCACTGAAATGTGAATAGGTTCAATCCAAAACCATAACCAAAAATGTCGATTACCAATCTGTATAACAGTTTCATCTATTATAAAAGCAGATACTCTTTTACGTTTGTAGATCTGCAAAGAACCAAACCTCTGAATCCAGTTCCATACAGCAACATGACTTCTTTTTTCATCTCTAAAGATGACTAACGCTTTAGAGGTAATACGTAGACTAAGACAACAAGAAAGTATAGATAAAAAGAGTACATTACTATAACTGTGGATATTCTTTATTTCTAATGAATTTAACAAGCATTTATTAGAGATAGGACATTCGCAGCTAAAACTATTTGGTTAAATTAACATCCATGAAAATCTCTATCTGTATCAGTTCATCCTTATGTTCCTGTCAAGCGTAATATTCTATTATAATTTATAATATTAAAAATTATCTAAAATAGCATATGCTAGATATGTTACTTTTCATTCTTTTTATTTTCTTTTTTTCTTTTTTTATTAATTTTTATTTAGGCTTGCAGGCGGCAAACATCCATCCACCTTCTTCTTTATGAGGTACTTGTATAGCCGCTCGGATATCGGTTCAGTCACAGCCTCACTCTCATACGGAGTATGTTAATTTAGAACCTAGCCTGTATATAATAGGGATTGTCAGCCAATAAAGATTTTCATATAGTCACAGTCATTGAAAATATGATAAGCATTGTAGTTTATAGTAATAATTGTGGTACTTGGTATCCATAGCAACCTCTACTTTTCTACATTTAAACATAGATTGCACTTTTTTTTAGAGACGAGTATTTTGATTTTAAGCAGGTAATGCAATTTTAATCAGATTAAAATTCAGAATTTTAAGAATTCCTAAAAAAATATTTATTTATTTATTATTATGGCTTTTATTACTTCTCTACGATGAGCATTTTCAATAGCATCCTTAGAATGGGTTATATTGTATCTATGAGTAATAATTTTATTCACATCAATTTCTTTTATTTTTATAAGATGTAATGCCTCTTGTATTTCTTTATTAGTAGCAGCATAGGTTGTTTTAATATTGATTTCTTTTGAATATATTTTATTAAGATCTATGTTTACTTTAATGCCTTTCTGAGGTTCACCAAAAATCAATATTGTACCTCCATTTCTTATAATATCAATTGATTTTTTTATGACTGTCATATCAGATGTAGCAATAATAATTAAATCTGGTTGCCTTTTATTGTCCACCTCACTTAATCTATTCAATTCTGAGGTATTTCCATTAACGCATATTCCCAGATTCATTTTTTTACAAAAATTTAATCTATTTTGATTTATATCCACACAATAAATTTGGGAAGCTCCATAGTTTTTAGCTAACATAGCAAACAGTATTCCAATTGGACCTATACCGAATATCAATACTGAATCATTTTTTATAAATGATATTTTCTTCCATCCCCGGATACAACAAGCAAGAGGCTCTATCATTGCACCCTCTTCAAAACTCATTGAATCTGGAAGCTCAAAAATACTTTTATTTTTAATAATCCATTCTGAGAGAATAATCTTTTCAGCTATTCCACCAGGAAAAATATTATCTAAAAATTTTTCACACATTGTTTCATTTCCATGGATACAATAATAACAATTATTGCAGGGTGCATGAATATTTACAAAAACCCTTTTACCTTCAAATTTGTTTTTTTTAAAATTAGAACCAACTTTAATGATTGTTCCTGTAACTTCATGTCCTATGTTAATACTTGGTTTGCATGAATTGCCAAAAATATTCCCGATATCTGAACCACAAATTCCACATGCACCTAGATTGATCAAAATTTCTTTATCTTTTAAACGCGGTTCTTCCACATCAATCAATGAAAAGGTTTTATCGGAAAATAACTTTAAGGCTTTCATATACTATGGCTATATGCTATCAATCTATAATAAAATTTAATATTCTCCTAATAAATTTTTGAATTGATTCATTTCCAAGTCTTTACTTTTTTGAATACTTTTTACAACTCAAAACAAAATTCATGGGTAATTTACTATTGGAAAAGTGAAGATGAGTATAAGAGGCAATAGTATTATAAACAATAATGCCATCTTTTTTTTCACTTATTCCTATGCCTTTGTCCAGATAGTAGGAATATCTCGTATCGTGATGGATATTTTCTATTTTTGAATAATGAAATTCATGCCCTCTGATGTTTTTTACTTTTCCAAATAAGAATGATTCATTTAATATTTTTCCTTGTGTATAGTTAAGAGTTAATTGATTTGTCATTTTCGTGGTTGCATCAATTAAACCAATCATTTTATAAGTCTTCTGTGAATTTTCGTCAAGTTCGACAATTTCATTTGTGTTTTTATATCTATGTATTCCTTCTTTTATTGACTTGGTAAGATACATTAAACCACCGCACTCAGCATAAAGAGGAATCTCATTTTCAGCCATTTTTTTGATAGACTTCATCATTGATTGATTTTTAGTTAAATCTTTTGACAATATTTCTGGGAATCCTCCTCCTAATAAAATTCCATTAATCTCCTCCGGTAAATAAATATCATTTAATGGGCTAAAGAAAATAAGCTCGACGCCTTTTTTTTGTAAGATATCTAAATTTTCTTGATAATAAAAATTAAAAGAATTATCCAATGCAACTGCAATTTTGAGATTTTTTGATTGTTGCTTATTAATTTTATCTTTTTTCTTTAATGTTTTTTCATTTTTTAAAGGTATCATTAAACTAATTAGTTTATCAGAATCTAAAAAATCAGATATTGTTTTTACTGAATTTAATATCTTCTTTTTCCTTTTATTGTCTAATTCAGCTGTAGGAATTAATCCTAAATGTCTTTCTGAAAAAGTAAATCCTTCATTTTTATATACAACACCTACTATTGGAATCTTTATCTTATTATCAAAAGCTTCTTTAATTAAATGAAAGTGCTTATTGCTAGCTATTTTATTAAGAATAATTCCTTTTATTTTTAATCCTTTATCAAAATTCATAAATCCATAAGCAATAGCAGCTATTGA
>JAATVJ010000172.1 GCA_014523515.1 Nitrososphaerales archaeon TH1177
GAAAACGATCTAATAATCCCAATATTAGAATATAATGATATCAAATATTTAAGTTTAGTTATAAGATATCTAATACAATATTTTTTCACTTTGAGACCTAAAAATATAATATTCAAACATAGAGTTCATAAAACAAAAAAATAGATAATTTTATTATTATTGGACAGTCCTGTTAAGTTAAGACTATTCCACCTCCAATTTTGAATAGGATGGTGTTTCTGATTTTTGCATTATATAGGTAAATGAATAATTTGATCCAATTGTATACATGTTGTAGATTACATTTATTTCTCGTTTTGTTATTAATACATGGATAGTAATCATCAAAACATTCAGTTCTATCTTTGAAAGACTGCATTACTCTCTTTCTATCAATCAGACTTTTCTCTAATGGTGAATGTAATTTATGTTTTAAATGTAGAAAGTTACATGCTTAAGGGTACCGTACCACCATCAATGTAAACAGTATGTCTACCATATTTATCTACCAGAGAATGAATAAAGTTCTCTGCTACAAACATGTTTCTTTATTCTGAAATGTAGATTCCAAGCAATGTTTTATGTACTGATTCAATACAAATCCACACCAAGAAATTTTCATCACCAATCTGGATAATAATCTCATCTATTATGAATGCAGAAACTCTTCTGTGTTTGTTATATGGAGCTTGACATGCTGAACCAAATCGTTGAATCCAATCCCATAATACAACAACACGACTTCTTTGTTGATCCTTAAAAGGTTCCAATGCATTAGATGTATTTCTTAAATTGAGACCAAGAAAATACAAATACAAGTAGAATACATTACAATAAAGGTAGATGTTCTTTATTTCTTTCAAAAAATCTAAATGTCAGTAGATTAGAAATAGGACGTTTACAGCTAAATCTATTTCCTTAAATTAACAGGATCTCCATTTATTTTTATAAATCATTAAAACAATATTTCAGTTGCATTTGACTATAGCTATGTATGTTTATTCTTATCATTTTTATTTATATTGCTAGTATCATCCACTATAGAAAATGATAAATTTGCAATATTTGATTTTGATCCATCATATATCACGTTTACTTCCAGCAATACAGTTCCATAAGATTGGATTTTTGGATTAATTGTCCATGAATAACTATATAACTTATTATTATTAATATTAAGAGAAAATGATTC
Source organism: Nitrososphaerales archaeon TH1177 (assembly GCA_014523515.1). Lineage (GTDB taxonomy): Archaea > Thermoproteota > Nitrososphaeria > Nitrososphaerales > Nitrososphaeraceae > TH1177. Next base: position 1,172 of record JAATVJ010000172.1, read on the forward strand.
TGCCATTCCTGATAAATATATGATATTACCTTCTATTCTCGCATCAATAGTTTTATTGTTATTAGAAATATCTTTTAAAAAAAAATGTATAGTCTGTTTATCATCACTATGAATAACTTTTTTTTCTAGTTGGATATCTAACGAAAGATTTGAATTAATTTGCAAAACTTCTACTAATTCTCCTTTTGATTCTAATGTCATTAAAAGCGAAGCAACTACTACTAAAGTTATAGGATACATAATCCTTAAAGGAATCAATATATCCAATTAGTTAAAATAATGAATGCTATAAATCTTAGTATATACAAACATTCATTTCACATCAAGATAATATCTTAAAGATATTTATTGATTTTATTACTACTTCATATTTATATTATTATTATCTAGAGTTAAAGTTGTTGGCAACAAAGTAGGATGAGTTATAATATCAAGAAAGAACATATTTTCATTTTGTATTTCTACAAATAAAATTACTGTACTTTTATTCTGTAATAATCTCTTATTTGTAAAAGTTTTAATCCATTCTTTTTTTTTTCTATATCTTATCATACTAGTAACTAAAATTGGTATCTTTAAAGACTTACACAATTTTAATAATATCATTAAAAAATTTGAAAGAGTATGTTGAATATTAGAAATTCCTTTTAAGGACTCCATATCAATTTTTTTGTAATATAGATTATAAAAACTGTTTAAGGAATCAATTATTAATAATGAAGAATTGGAAATATCAAAAAGTATTTTGTTTATTGATGATTCCAATTCTCCTTCACTTGGTGTAAACAAGGATATATCATTTAAAGAATAATTTTTTATTAAATTTGATCTAATATAAGCAGTATAAGTTGTATCAAAATCAAGATAAGTTGTTTTTCTAAAATAAGAGGTAATTGTTGATGTAAAACAAAGTTTTGCATAGGGATTATAAAATAATAATGTGTTTAATCCATCAATAGTTAAAAGATTAGATATAATATTATGCAATATATACATGAATTAAAATATGTTGAATATATAAAATATAATATTGTTAGATGATATTGAACAGCAAATTATTAAGGATTTTCCAATTACTTTGAATAAAATTTATCTAAATAATGGTTCAATTGCTCCTTTATCTGTTCCTTCTATAAAATCTATTACAGATTTCCTCATAAAATATTCAGAACTGGGGCCCGACTCTGAAGATATATCTAACTATATGGAAAAGATGATAGAAGAAACTAGATTAAGGATAAAGCATTTGATAAATTGTAATGCAATAGAAGTCAGTTTTACACAAAGCACTACACAAGGATTAAATTTCGTTGCAAATAGCATAGATTGGAAAAAAGGAGACATAATAATTCTTAGAGGAGGAAGACATGAACATTACGCAAATTATTTTCCATGGTTATATATAGCTAAAAGGAAAAAGCTAAAAATAAAGGTATTAAAAATAGATCAAAATGGATTTTTTGACATAGATGAATTAGAGGAATTAGCTAAATTAAAAGAATCTAAATTATTAGTTTTGAGTCATGTATTGTATAATAATGGATCCATAATACCTGTAGAAGAAGCAGGAAAAATTGCAAAAGAAAATGATTTACTTTATTGTATTGATGCGGCTCAATCAGTTGGTTCTATAAATGTAGATGTTAAAAAAATTGAATGTAATTTCATGGCATTTCCTAGTTTTAAATGGATTTGTGGTCCATTAGGAATAGGAATATTTTATTGTAGTGAAAAATCTAAAGACACTTTAATTCCAGATAGTATAGGAGGAGAATCTGGAAAAATTATTTCAGATAATTCTGTGGTTCATAAGGATATTCCACAAAAATTTGAAACAGGATTTCGTAACTATCCCGGACTCGCAGGTTTAGAATCATCTATTAGATACATCTTACGAACAGGGATGTCTAAAATAATATCAAAGAATTTGAAAACTTCATCAATTTTAAGAAATGAGTTATTGAAAATAAATGGTATTGATATTCATGGAATAGAAAATGAAAAACTACGCAATTCAATAGTTTCTTTTTCAAGTTCAAAAATTGAATCTAATTTATTAAAGGAAAAACTTGAAAAAGAAGGAATTATAATGGCTGAACGAGATTTACTGAATGGAAAAAAAATAATCAGAGCATCTCCACACTTTTTCAATAATGAAGAAGAAATAATGAAAACAATTAAAATAATAAAAAATATTTTACAGCAGATGTGATTGTTAATTTATATCTTTATCTCCTTGACCTTCAATTACCATCATAGTCAAGGTTGATCTCACTTTATCTATTCTTCTAACATTCCAAGTTACCACTTCGCGCAATTTATCCATTGAATCTGAACGAATTCTAACTATAATATCATAAACACCAAAGACACCACTTACTTCAACAACTTCTGGTAATTTTTTTAATTCCTTAATTATATCATCTTCAGATCCGAGATCACAATTTATTAAAACATATGCAGTAGGCATTAAAAGATATTATAATATTCATCTATTAATCCTTTTAGTTTAAATATAGATAAATATTAAATGACTATTATCAATTAGTATCTAATTTTAAAATAAGATAGTAAACATAAAGATAATTTCGATTGAGCGTAACAAATTTAATTATTAATTTTACTACAAGTTAAATATTATTGTTAAAAATAGATGGTTCTTTTGGAGAAGGAGGCGGACAAATACTTAGATCTACTATATCACTATCGGTACTTTTGCAAAAACCAGTGGAAATATACAATATTAGATTAAATAGACCAAAAAGTGGATTGAGAGCTCAACATATTCATACAATAAAAATACTTGCAGATATATTCAATGCTAAAATTGAAAACCTCAGTCTTGGAAGCCAGTTCTTACGATTTATACCTAATACAGCTGATAAATATTGTGAAGATAATAATTCTAAGGCAATTAAAGTGGATATTGGTACTGCTGGAAGTATATCTATGGTATTACAGGCATTAATTCCATCTATAGCTTTATCTAAAAAATTTATTGATATACAAATTATTGGTGGAACAGATGTTAGAATGAGCCCTACAATTGATTATTTGAGATATGTAGTTTCAGAGGCTTATAAAATTATTGGGATAAACTTCACTATTGATGTATTAAGAAGAGGATATTATCCAAAAGGAGGTGGAATTGTTAATGCAAAAATTTTTCCCTGTAAAAATTTAGATTTAATTGATCTTATAGATAATAAAAGAATTGATCCAAAAATTATAGGAATTTGTTCTAATTTGCCACGCCATGTATTAGATCGTCAAATATCTTCAGCTATATTAACATTAGAAAGAAATGAGTTAATCTGTAACAGCTGTGTAGCATCTATTGAAAATGCTATTTCACCAGGAACATCGATTTTAGTTTATTCTAAATCTGACTTTGGGCCTTATATTGGAGGAGATTCAATAGGAGAAATAAACAAATCTGCTGAATATGTTGGGAAAGAAGCAGCAACTAAGTTTCTAAAAAATTACAATAAAAAGGTTTGTATTGATCAGTATCTTGCAGATATGTTAGTAATACCTGCAAGTTTAGCAAATGGTAGATCAAGGTATTTGATAGGAGAAGTTACTGAACATTTAAGGACAAATCTTTATGTTGTAAGCAAAATTGTCGGATGTAAATATAGTATTGTATCACATGGCGAAAATTATATTGTCAATATTGAAGGAAATCCATGTTTGAATAATTAAATTCAAAGAAAATTTTTTATAGTATTATCTAAAATTATATAATAATTGTCATAACTATTATTCGTTTCCTAAAATTATAATAAATTAATATAGATAGGAGTTTTATAATTAGCATTGGAAAAAGATTCAGGAAAAATAATTAATCGATGCTTTATTTGTGGGTGTACTGAACATAAATTTATTGGATGTATAAAGCATTGGAAAAACCATAAAAAAAATATCGAAAAAAGATGTCAGGAAAAATAAATTTAGATTATCAATATAAACAAATTTTTTTGAAATTATGAAGTTATATCTATATGATATATTTTAATATGAAATTATTAATCAATGAAAGATTATAAAAGTTATAAAAGATTTAGAAACTAATGACAAATTAAAATATTTAACTCAAATTAGATTACAAATGGAAGTAGCTAAAAATCAATTTTGAAGGTGAATCTATATTCAAGTTATTTTAATTCGTACATTGCAACAGATAATTTAAAAACTAAATTATCATCAGTCAAATTAGCAATTGGTAAAAAATATTCTTGAGTTTCTTTTTTGAAACGCTGTATCTTGTCTTTGTGAATAGAACTCTTTAAAATTCGTATACTATCTAATCTATTTGCTAGTATAAGATATCTTATAATTTTGGAATTGGAACTTTTTAAAACTAGCTTACAGTATTCATTGGATTCCATATTCTTTATATTAAATTTAGTTGTAGATAAAATTAGATTTAGTGCTTTATCTCCAATTGTCTTTTTAAGAAGATCCTCCTGAAATGGATTTGTATATGTCTTTTCAAATGCATCATGAAGAATAGCAGCAATTATAACATCTTTATCCTTTATTTTTAATTCACTAGCAAGAATTAGTGCAACTCTGAGAGTATGATTAATGTATGGTTCCGATCGTATATTATCATAGAATTTTCCTCTATGAATAACATATGCAATACTAAATGCTCTAGTTATTGCTACAACATCCTCAACTGAGTCTTCAAATAATTTTAGCAATTTAATAAAATTTAATTTAGTAGAATCATACATACGCGATTTCATCATAAGATACACCAGCTACGAATGTACCTAATATATAAGATTATCAATCATTCTGATGCCAATTCAATATTTATAATTTACACACCATTAATTAATTTAATTTAAAAATGAATAAATTTGATTACATAATAAAAATAAGAAAAAAATAATTGGATAAAGTAAATGATGATTACTATATGCAGATATCATCATACTAGGGTCATATTAATTTGAATTGGTTTCCGACTGAGTGTGTTCTGTTGGACTTTCTGTTGGACTTTCTGTTGGACTTTCTGTTGGACTTTCTGTTGGACTTTGTGAAATATTTTCTGATGATTTTGGTAGTTCATTAATTTCAGTTGTTCTTTTTGTAGTTGCTTTCTTTGTTGGTGTTGTTGTTGTTGTTCTTTTTGTAGTTGCTTTCTTTGTTGGTGTTGTTGTTGTTGTTCTTCTTTTTGTAGTTGCTTTCTTTGTTGGTGTTGTTGTTGTTGTTCTTCTTTTTGTAGTTGCTTTCTTTGTTGGTGTTGTTACTTTCTTTGTTGGTGTTGTTACTTTCTTTGTACTCATGGCAGATGTAGATTTTCTATTTGTTTTTCTACTACTGGATTTTATTTTTTTATCCATAGATAAGTATATAATTAAACTACTTATTCTTATATTAATCGAAAACAGAATAAAATAATTATTCTTTATTGAATATAGTCTCTAAATATTATAAACATAAAGATATAATAAAAGAAAATACTAATAAAATTAATAAGATAATTTATTACGATAAAATATTAGTTATTAAAGTATTTATCTTATTAAATATACAATTATTAAAAATTGATAGAAAAGAATATTGAATCACAAATATGTTCTCCCTATTTAATAAAGTATAAAATAAATAGTGTATGAATATCCTTTATAAAACAATCAATAAAATTTCAATCCTTTTAAAGCGCTGTTAACTTAAGTTTATTTCACCTCCTCTTTCAATAAATGATATTTTATTTCTAATTGTTGTATTATACAAATAGATGAACAACTTTATCCAATTGTATACGTGCTGTAGATCACAATTCTTTTTCTTCTTTTGGTTGTTGTTGTTGGAACAAGGATAGTAATCATCAAAAGATTCTGTCCTGTCTTTAAAATATTGCATTACTCTCTTTCTATCAATCAAACTCTTCTCTAAAGGAGAATGCAACCTATGTTTTAGATGCAAAAAGTTACATGCTTGAGGATACCATGTTCCACCATCAGTGTAAACTATATGTTTGCCATATTTATCAACTAAGGGCCTAATGAAATTCTCTGCTACAAACATATTTCTCTCTTTTGAAATATTAATACCAAGCACAGATTTATGAATTGGTTCAATACAAATCCATAACCAAAAGTGTTGATTGCCAATCTGAATAATTGTTTCATCTATGATGAATGCTGAAACTCTTTTCCTTTTGTAAATATAACATGAACCAAATCTTTGTATCCAATTCCATATAGCAATATGACTGCGTTTCTCGTCATCAAATATATCTAACGCTTTGGAAGTATTCCTTAAACTTAAACCAAGAAAATACAAATACAAAGAGTACATAACTACAATAGTGGATGTTCTGTTCCTGACAAATCCTAGTAACATACAAGTCAGAATAGGACATTCACAGCTAAATTTATTCTGTTAAATTAACAGCACTCCTTTTAATTCAAAACAAATTTTAAATTTAAAATATTAAGACTTATTGAATATAAAAATAGAACTAACATTAAGAAAAATTTATTAATTCTGTGATAATATGACCTTTAATTTGTTATTTATTAAGTCATTTATTTTTTTTCCATTAACTTTACCGCGAAGAATAGTCATACATTTTCCCATTAAAGTACTTGTAGCTTCCATTCTCTTTTCTTGTATAATCAAAATATTATCTTCTATAATTTTATCAATAATTTTTTCAAGTTCTTCATCACTAATTGATTTTATCCCAAGAACTCTAATTGATTCATCAACATTTTTTGTTGTCTTACTCATCAACTTTTCGAAAATTAAATTAATTGATTCTTTAGCAATAAGACCAGCATCCAGTCTTTTAAAAATATCTAAAAGAATATTATTATTTAATATACTAGAATCATAACCTTGTCTTTCTAAATTTAAAATATCTTCAGTGATTTTTGATGCTATAAATGATGGAGAGATTTTAGTTAAACCAGTAAGTACTTCAAAGATTTCAAAATAATTAGAATCAAAAATTTTTTCAGCTAAATTTTTATTTAATTGATATTTCTTTGCTATCGATAAAATAGTTTCATTCCAAGATTTTGGAACTTTTTCTTTTAGAGAAATAAGAAGATCATCTGATATTTTAAATGAAGGTATATCTGTTTCTGGATACATTCGTGCAGATCCTGGTTTAGGTCTACTGTATATTGTTTTTCCATCCATTGTAGCTGCTCTAGTTTCTGATGGAACGCCTAAGCTGACATTATTAAGTCTATCACATATTGCATTTATCGCAATAGACATCTTTTCTCTAGGTCCCCCAAGAATAATAAACCCATCTTTGGAGGCATCAATATCCAAAATTTCATTGATCTTTTTAACTTCTATATCTGTTATACCATAATTAGGTAACTCATCTGAATGAAATATACCTCTAAATCCATAAAATCGTACTAGTTCTCCTAATTGTTTACCTATCCGTATATCTGGATAAGGTTCAAACCCAAATAAACCTTTAAAACCTTTAACACGAATAGCCTTGAAAATATTCTCTTTGTTAGAAATAATTTTCTTGACTATTTTAGATGGTGAATCTATTAAAATGTCAGTAATATCTAAAATTTTGTCTCCAATTATGATACTATTTGATTCTCTTTCTCTATTCAATTTGTTAGCAATTAAAATTAACCCGTGTTGTCTAATTGTTTCATATTCTATTACTTTAATGAGTTGATCTAGTCTCTGAACTCCTTTTACTTCTACAATACCTTTTCCATTATTAATGGATATATTTACATCCTGTCTAATACTTCCTAATCCTCTTGCTACACGTTTACTTGCCCTCAACAGTCTTCCTAAAGTAAGAGCTATTTTTACTATTTCTGTTGGTGTTCCAGTAATAGGTTCAAGAGCAATTTCAATTAATGGAATTCCAAGTCTATCGAGTCCATATTCTCTAAACTCTCCATCATCTGATAATAACTTTGCAGCGTCCTCTTCTAAACAAATAGTTTGTACTCCTATTTTTTTTTCTTCGACCTGTAAATAACCACCATAAGAAATTAACATTGTCCTTTGGAATCCAGAGGTATTTGATCCATCAATCACTATTTTTCTCATAACATTTATTTCATCAATAATGTTAGAATGAAGAGCAAGAGAGATTATCAATGCAGTGTCCACAGCATCTCTATTTATTTCGTGTGGCGGTTCTTCATCTGCTTCAACCAAACAGCTCGAAATATAAGATGAATGATATTTGATTGTACGCATTTTTGTAAATTCAAAGATACTGGCTCGATCGTACGAGCCTAATTCACTTTGTGCTGGCCGAAATTTCCTTAAAAAAGTAGAATCATAATTTTTTGCTTCCAAACATTTACAGTTGCAAAATAATTTGCTTTTAGTAGATAATTGCTGATGAATTTCAAAACCAACTTTTAAAATTATTTCATTCATATCAATAGTCACATCAATCATGGATAAAATTGTATAATTTTAACTATTATGAAATTACATCCTCTACAATAGGAGTTATATAAGTGATCTCATTTGAAATATTTTCTTGCATTTTATTTCTGATATAATCTAAATCATTATAATTTGCTAAAAGCCACATTGCTTTTACCGTAGCCGTTTCAGAAAGCATATTAGATAGTGATATTACACCAATCTTTTCTAGGTCTCTGCCTGTATCATAGACATTTAGATTGGTTCTACCCCAAATACATTGAGATGTCATAAAAACTAACATTCCAGACGCTATCACTTCTTTTAAATAAAAAAAGAAATTTTTATTAATATGACCTAGCCCGGTTCCCTCTATAATAATTACTTTGTATCCTAATTTTTGTACATTTTCTAGTATTAGAGGATTGAGTCCTGGATAGTATTTTAATAGAAAGACTCTATCGTCGAATTTAATTTTTGGTATTACATTGAATTCTTTGTTTATTTTATTTCTATTCTTTTTTTGTAAAATTATATTTGAAGGAATTTTTTGTATTTCAATCTGATCTTCTTTTACAACTGCTATTGGAGAAATATCTATTGACTTAAATGCATCGCGTTTACTTGTATGATTTTTTCTTACTCTTGTACCTAAGTGACAGTGTATTTGTTCATCAGATATGCTACCATGCATAGATACAAATACACCAGAATAATCTAATTGGGTTGCAAAAATAACTGATGCAATAAGATTAGAAGATGCATCAGAAGAAGGTCGATCAGAAGATCTTTGTGCACCAACTAGTATAACAGGAATAGGAAGATCTTGTAATGCGAAACTTAATGCAGCTGCTGTATAACTCATTGTATCAGTACCATGAGATATTACTATTCCATCATAGATTCCAGAATTAATTTTATCAATTATTTTATTAGCTATTAAGTTCCAATGTGTTGGACCAATGTTTTCACTATATTCATTAAATAAAATTTCAGTATCAATTGAAGCATAAAGAGAAAGTTCTGGAATTGAAGTATATAGATCTTTAGCTGACAAAACAGATGTAACACCTCCTGTTCTATAATCTATTTTACTAGCAATCGTTCCACCTGTACTAATTAAAGCTATCTTAGGTAAATTAGACATTTTTGAGAGATCAATATCATTTCTATATTGCGATTTCAAAGATATAGAATTGTCTAGGCTCTTCTCTGGTAGTTCTTCTGTTACGATAGAAAATGAAGAAACTTTGGTGATAGATTTTATCCTGTTTAACTTTATACCAATATTATAACCATTGTTTAATTTAATTATTATATGATCCTTTTCACTAGACTCATATCGTGGCATACATCTTCCCGATATAATAGAATTATTATTTAAAACTACATTGATGATATCACCTACCTTAATACCATCAAGAATGGATTGAAGATCATCATTAGCTGACATAACTATAACTTACTAGATATTATAATTTAATTCTATCAAAATAATATTAGTCAGTCATTGATGCGTTCTCTTTATATTTTTCCCATAGAAGAGTTAATCTCTCTATACCATTTATTTCTTCTATTACTTTTACAGTTTCAAAATGAACTAAGTTTTTCCAATTTTCTTTTTTAACTATATTTTCTCTAATTTTGGTTCCCGAGAATTTTTGTCTTTCAAATAACACAGGTTGAATAATTTTTTTTTGTCTTTCTTGAAATAAAGCTATTGTAAATGGATCATTTGTAAAAATAATGTCATATGGTGGAACTAATAAATCAAGATTATAAGTCCATAATGCATGAATAGTTGTATCAGGTACTGGAATTATAAGGATATTACGAATATCAATTTCATCAATATGAAGTAAGGTATTTCTAATCATTTTTATCCTTTCACCGGCGGTAAAAGGGTTTCTTAGTTCATAACTTGTTTGTGCACTTCCAACAACGATAATTAATGTTGAAAGTTGTCGCATTGCAAATTTGATGGCTTCAATGTGTCCTAGATGTAACGGTTGAAAACGACCTATAAGTAAACCTATGAGCATATTAGGAAAAAGAATAAACATCAATTTAAAGGATCTAAGTAATTATAATTAGAATTAAAACTATTAGTAAATAATATATTGGTTTATTAAAATATAAATAATAATAATAATTAGAATTCTAAATTATTCTTTATAGATTAAGTTTTATATTTATTATCATTAATCCTAATATTAACGACATTGTGATAATAAAAAATCCTCCAGCTAAAAACCCATATTGTGTTTTTGGAGTATTTGACTGTCCTGACCTATATAATAGAAAAGACCCAAATACACCTACAAAAAGTATTAGTGTCATAATTATTGTTTCGCTTATTGTTTGTAGCGATCTTGACGGTACAATGGTAAGTCCTTCAGGTACATTTACACCTTCAAGAATAGCATTTATTAATCCGGTTGATAATGCAAAAAAGAAAACTAGATAAATTACTGATATTACAAGAATGAGTTTCGATTTCTTACTATAATTCAATACAAGATAGCATTTAAAATAAATATAAATACCTTTTTTTAAATTATTATTGAGATTGATATGATAGTTCTTTTTAATATACAATATAACAACATAATGAAATCTAATGAAATGCATCATATGTGAGAGGACAAGAATAGAAAATTCTGGATATTGTATTTATCATAATAAAGCCAGAAGATATCTTAAAGAAAATTATAAGAAATGGAATGAGGCTTATTCTACAAATTTAACATGGGATCAATATCTTGATAAATTATCAAAATTAGAAAATGTTGGTATTTGGATTAGGGAAGTAATTGATATAGAATTAAAAAAAGTTAAATGATATATTTACATCTCTCCCATTCCACCTGGCGGCATTCCTCCCATTCCACCAGGCGGCATTCCTCCCATTCCACCTGCAGATTTACTCGATGCAATTACATCATCAATTCTTAATAACATTGATGCTACCTCAGTTGCAGATTTAATTATCTGTTCTTTTACACTTAATGGCTCAAATATATCTAACTTTGAAATATCAGTAATCTTTGCAGTTTTAACATCGATGCCCATCCATTTGTTACCTTTACTCTGTTTTGCTCTAAGTTCAGTTGTTGAGTCTATAGGATCCATTCCTGCATTTTCTGCTAATGTGATAGGTATTACCTCAAGAGCATCTGCAAATTTTTCAGCAGCCAATTGCTCTCTTCCTGATAATGTACTCGTCCATTCTCTAAGTTTCCCTGCAACATAAGCTTCGGGGGACCCTCCTCCTGCAACTATAAATGGTTTTTCCAAAACATCTTTTGTGACCATTATTGCATCATGAATAGAACGTTCTGCTTCATCTACTACTCTCTGAGAGCCTCCTCGTACCAAAATAGTTACGGATTTTGGATGTTTACAACCTTCAATAAATACCCATTTGTCAGTTTCGACTTTTCGTTCTTCAACCAAATCAGCATTACCTAAATTGTCAGGAATTAGATCATCTATATTGTTTACAATACGAGCGGCAGTAGCCCTTGCTAATTTTGTCATATCACTTTCTTTAACTCTACGAACGGTTAGAATAGCAGATTTTGCTAAATAGTGTTGGGCTATATCATCAATTCCTTTTTGACAAATTACTACATTAGCTCCACTGTTTTTAATTTTATCAACCATATTTTTTAACATTCTATTTTCTTCTTCAAGAAACATTTTCATCTGATCTGGAGAGCTGATGTTTATTTTTGCATCAAACTCAGTCTTTTCAATCTCCAAAGCACAATTTAATAATGCAATCTTAGCATTTTCAATTCTCTTTGGCATTCCTCCATGAACTACTTCCTTGTC
>JAATVJ010000173.1 GCA_014523515.1 Nitrososphaerales archaeon TH1177
AAAGATCTTTCGCTTTTGTTTTATGCATCAGATGTTATTCTATTACCTTACAAAGTAAGTTCTGGTTCAGGAGTGATGTTCGACGCCTTAGCACATGGACTTCCATTTATTGCAACAGATTTACCATTCTTTAACGAATTTGCCATGAAAGGCTTAGGAATATCTGTAAAAAGAGATCCTTGTGAATTTGCAAAGGCATTAAACGAAATGGAAAATAATTATCATTTTTATTCAAAAGCAGTTAATAAATTTAGATTAAATTTAGAATGGGATACAGTTGCAAATCAACACAATGAACTTTATCTTGATATATTAAAATGCATGCATTCTACAAAAAAAAACATGCAACCATCATCAACAACTATTGCATATAGTAATAATTCAAAAATGAAGAATAAATAATATAATCTTAAACCAATTGATGCTATAATCAAGAACTCGAGATGAAATTTTGATTTAATACTTAATTTAGTATAATAGAAAAAGTTATTGATCAATTGTTAGTTGAAGACTAGAATATCCCTCTCTCCTATTATCGCCTTTTAGAGTATCTAATATGTTATCTAGAAATCCTCCATCTCCTTCTTCTTGTTGTTGTCTTTGCCTTACTGTTTTCTCTCTTAATACCTTTAATGCTTCTTGATAAGCAATTCTTCCTTTTTCTCTATCACCATTACAACATTCATGAGATATTTGATCAATAACTTCATCCGGAGTAATACTTTCTTGGTTTGTCTTGATTTTGTTTTTCTCATCAGCAGAAAACAAATTTGTTAAACTTGATGGTAGCATTGATAAAAGACCTGTTGCTTTGATTGGTTCTGAATTTTGAATAAAATACCGACATGTTATTGAAATACCTTGTCTTACAGCATTAGGTTCAATTCCTAATCTTTTTGCAAACTTTCAATAATATCTTCCATAAATAATATTTGACTACAAAAATTTAACAAATTAAGTTATAATATTTTACAATATCTACAAATAGACTATGAATAAGAATATTTTCCATTAAGAAGGGACAATTATTATTTTTCTAATATTTTAATAAATTGCCGTTAAGAGAATTAAATATAATCCTATAGTTGAATAAAAAAATGAATTAATTTTTAGTAAAGTCTAATCTCTTTTATACTGTTTTGCTTCTTCTTCAGTTACTATAAAAAAGACAGTACTACCATCAAAATGGTCTACCAAATTTTTAGGAATATAGAATACATCTTTGTCTACAGTACCTTTTTGTGTTACTATGAATTCGTCTGTAACTTCTTGAACTTCTCCAAGGTCAGCATCTCCAAGTCCCCGTGCTTCTTTTTTGATAATTTCTTCCAAATTAAATGCTGTAGATTCTCCTCCTCCTTCACTCGTTTGATCATGAGACATTCCAGTCATATTTCCACCTTGTAAACTACTATCTTCGCCTTGTGCTAACACGTTTTCAAATGCTGTTGTTGGTTTTCCTACTCCTGCCATAATTAAAGCAAATGCAAGAATAGATGAAATTGTTATTGTTAGATAAATTTTTGATCCCATGTAGTTTCTATTTAAAAGAATATTATTTATCAATTATACAATTTCTCATTGTAGCATGAAAAATAATAGTTAGACAATTTAATTGTCATAGCCTGAACTAACGACGAAGATTCTTTGGGTTTATAGGTCTAAATAGAGTTCAGACTATGGCGAAATGCTAGTTTCCCCTATGAGATGGCAAATAACTAATTATTGAAGTATATATCACTTTTGAAACTATTCATCAAGAGTTTTAAATAAACAATATTGCTAGAGATAACAGATTAACTAATAAATTAAATTTCTAATCTAATAGATCTACGGAATAGATTATTCTACTTTCTGTTATTATTGTTGTATTATAACCTTTATTGCTTATTGTTCGATTATCATACAATACTTTATGTATTTATTGAATTTAATTAATGTTTTCATATACTTTAGCTTTCAGACCTTATTCCTTTTTAATAGTTTTTAAGATAAAGTTCAATTGTTACTATGTTACCTATAATTGGATATATTTATATTTAAAATATTTATGATTGAGTAAAATATAAAGAATAAGAATCTTTTATCTAAATATGAAATAACAATGAAATTTTTAGACTATTTCATTTGTAAAATTTATTTCAAAATTATGATCCTTTGAAGTTAATATTTCATTTACTATTTCTTAATCAAATCTATTTTGTCATAAAGTTATTTGCTATTCTACTATTGTCTGACTTTGTTCTCTCAGAAATTGTGTAAGATAATACTTTCCTCCTGTTCCCTTCCCAGAGATTCCAGAACTTTTCCATCCTCCAAAAGATTGTTTTCCTACAAGAGCTCCAGTGGTTGAACTTTTTTGCCTATTGACATAGATGACGCCTGCTTCTATATTATTTATAAAATCACCTATTTCTTTTTTATCATTTGAAAAAATGCCTGCTGTTAATCCGTATTCAGAATTGTTACACATAGCCATAGCCTCATCAAATCTGTCATATTCTTTTATGCATAGAAATGGTAAAAATAATTCTTTTTTTAAAAGTATATTTTCAGAGGATAATCCATTTACAATTGTAGGCATGACATAATATCCATATTTTAAATCCCCTTCATCTATTATTTTTCCTCCATAGATAATTTCTCCTTTTTCTGTTGCAATGTTAATATATTTCTTGAAATTTTGAAAAGCACTAGAGTTAATCAAAGGACCAAGGTCTGAATCTTTATTTTCAGGATTGTCTATTTTTATTTTTTTAACGTTTGATATTAATTTTTCAATAAATTCTTTTTTGATGTCTTTCTGAACATACACTCTTGAACATGCACTGCATTTTTGTCCTCCGTAAGAAAATGCTGCTTTACTTACTCCCTCTGAAGCCTTGTCCAAATCGGCACTTTCCGTAATAATTGTCGGGTTCTTTCCTCCTAACTCAGCAATTATTGGTCTCGGTTTTATAGTTGAAGAATCTTTGAAAATATTATATCCTACATCTTTAGAACCTGTAAAAACAATTCCAGAAATCTTTTTACTGTTAATTATTATTTTTCCTATGGTAGCAGCATCTCCAG
>JAATVJ010000019.1 GCA_014523515.1 Nitrososphaerales archaeon TH1177
ACCGTTTTGCATAAAATCTTTTGATTCTGCTGAAATTACCTTTCCTTCTTCACTACTAATGTATTTATTTGGACCTAATCCTACACTTCCTTTTACTGATACTGTGGGATAAAAGTCACTTATTGTCAGATCATTTACTATTTCCTGAATCTCGTTCTTTGATAATGTTGCTTTTATTATAAATTTATCAAATGTTGGATTATCCGAAACTTTTTGTACTGATGTTATGTTTTCCATGTTATAATATTTTATGAAATCATATACACTTTCTTTAAATCCGCTAAAGACTATTGGCAAACTGGCATCACCATATTCAATCATGTTTAATTGCATTTTTTTGACATTAATTTCATTTTCTGCGCTGAGAATTTTATGTTTTTCATTTGAAGCATCTAATAACTCATAACATGTTCCATCAATATCTACATTTACATGTTTTTCTGGATAATAACTATATGCAAGTAGAAAGCCTACTGTTCCGACTACTAATAATACTAATATTCCTGGAAATACCAGTTTATAGAAATTTAAAGCCATTTCTTTTATTTATCCTTACCTGTTAACTATAGTCTATATAATATCGATACCTTCTTTCTACTTCTTTGTTATTTCCTGTAGTAACTGAAGAGATTCCATATCTTATATTTTTCGAGATATACTCTTTTAAATAATCTGAATGTTCATTTTCTGGATAACAAGATATTAGCAAATTTTCAAATTTCTTTATAAATTCAATAACCTTTTCATGATATTCTTCTTTTGTAGGTTTACCATTCTTCGTTACTTTAAACCAGACCGTAGCTGATGGTGCAGCGTATGTTTTTGCAACATCCTCTAATAATCTATCTAGTTCAAACAAATCTATGTTTTTTAATTGATTCATAAATATTATACTTCATTTGTAATAATATTCTCTACGGAAATTTTTTTAGTGGTTATTTTCTGTTTCGGAAATTTATATATGAGATATTTTTATGAGATGAATATGTCATTTTATTAATCATTATTATTATTTTCCGAATCGGAAATATGAAATATTTTTTTTCAATAACTTGTAAAAGAAGATTGAAAAAAATTCTTTGACTTCCTAGAATTTGAAACGATAATCAAGACATTGAATATAGATGTAATAAATTTGTAGAGAAATCAAAAAACTACACAAATTGGGCATTAAATAAGATAATTAGATTTTTACAACACCAAAAAGAGAGAGTTAAAAAGAAAGAGTAGCTGCTGGAACATTAAAAAAAATTTTTGTTAAATCAACTTTTCATTACATAAATGATAGTGTGATATTATTATGGAGTTGGTAGTTTGTAATTTTTCTTTTTGCAAAATTAAAATTTTTATCTACCATATCATTTTTAGATATCACATTTTTATTCTTATTTTAAATATCAATTAATAATTTAGTTGGATCATAGTATCTTCTACTTTAGTTCCCAAATCTTTAAGAATTTTTCCTAAATGTTCTAAAATCTCTTTTGTACCGTGAGCCATAAGTGTTGAGTTATCTTTTGAAATTAAAATAAATTCATTCCCTGCATTCATAATAGTCATACTAGAATTTTTCAATTCTCTATTGGTCTTTTCTAATTCTGATATTCCTTCAAACACTTTTCCATTTATGAAATATTGGGATGCCAGTGATAAATAAGAATCTACTAAATGAAAATTTCATATTGGAGAATAAGCAATATTTTTAAATATATTTGTGATGTAGCCTTGTTATGAAAATAATAACTAATGTCTATTATATTTCACTATTAATCATTGTCATCATATTTGCTACAACAATGGCATGGGCTGCTGAAGAAAAGTCCACTATTAGTAATTATTCTCAATTACCATCATCATCATCATCACCAACATCATCATCAATTTCATTAAACAATACAAATGTTGATTTTGCTACAAATATAGAATTTATAAAGGGGCATTTATCTGCTGCAATTTTAAATAAACAAGCAGGAAATGATGAACTTGCACAAACACATACTTTTCATCCAATACATGAAATATATACATTGATTAGAGATCAATTATCATTTGCAGATAATGAATTAAATAAAACATTAATAAATTCATTAAACAATTTAACATCAATAGTTTTTACATCTACACCTTCTGAATTTACTGATTCTGCATCTTCTATCAAGAATTTATTAGATAAAGCAATAATTAAGGCTATACCAAAAAATGAGATTGTTGATATTAAATTTAATATGAGTACTTTGATAAATTTACTTAAAACTGCTGAATCAGAATATGATATAGGAATAGTAAATGGTACAATTGCAAATATAGCAGAATATCAAGATTCTCAAGGGTTTGTTTCATCTGCCAATGAATTATTGAATAAAACAATTAACAATTTAAATCAAACAAGGATGATGACAACTAATAAATTTACAGAAATAAAAGATTCACTTGATCAATTAAATACATCTATGAGTAATAAAGAAGATGCAAAACAAATTTCCACAATAGTCAATAATATAGCAAATACGATACCAAATATACTAAATGTACAAGCAAAGGATCTTGCAATTCTTGTTTCAACAGATACAGAATCATCAGAATTAATTAATAATATTCGCAGTCTACTAGACCAATCTATTGAAAAGATAAAGAATGATGGTGATTATCAGAATGCTGAAACTTTAGTAATAGAAGCATATTTAGATAACTTTGAATTTTTAGAAGGGGAAATAACAAAACATGATGAATCTCTTATGAAGGATACTGAAGTTCTATTAAGAGAACAACTACGTAACCTTATACAAGGAAAAGCCAATATAGAAGATATACAAAAAATGGTAAATAACATAAATATTAAATTAAATGAAATAGAAAAACTATTACAATAAAAAATTAGGTTTTATTCATAGAATATTATAATTTTATTTCCACGTAACTAATTTTTTTCTATGGATATAAAGGAAACTTTCCAAATAATAGTATGATATAAAAGATTATTATTAGTTGAGTTATAAATTTCACAATAAATAATTTGACATTCAATTAGAATATTTAATTCTGTTTAGATTATGTATTAATTGAGTATAGACTTTCTATTCTAATTTATTATTCTACTACTCAACTAATACATCTATTTGGGAATTAAGGTATGTTTGTCTGGCTATTACGTCTCATATTGGAGTGGGTGCTATACCAATACAACAACAGATAGATAGTGAAATTGAATAGCAATAAAGTTTGTGGAGTATTCGTAGAATGGTTTTAACAATATTCTTTGACTTTTTACCAGTAGATTATGCTTTTAACTGATATATTATGTTACCATTTATAAAGAGATGACTAAGATTTCAAAATGTTTTTAAGTAAAAGTTTGAGTTTAATTATAGTGTATTAAATTCATGATTGGTTATTGTAAAACGATCATTCGAGTTTAATATTATTTATACTATATATATTATTATAAATATTAATTTCTAGATTTTATAAGACAGGTAAGTAAGTATAGATAAATCAAAATAGAAATTAGATACTGATGCAAAGTAAACTATAATATTTGATAGAATATCTTGTTAAGCACAATGAGCTGCAATTGAAAAATATTCCTAATTATTTCCATCTTCTCCTTCTTCTTCTTCTTCCGTATGACCAGCCTCATCTCCTCCTAGTTTAAAGTTATACAATTCCTGCAGTGCTGGATATACAGTTCCATTGATAGTGTTAGTTATTTCACTAGAGGGTTTTTTCAATTCTATAGATGTTTTAAGTTGCTCTATTCCTTCCTGTAATTTATCAATTGTTGCAGATTGGTTTTTAGCAACTAATCCGGAATAGCAATTGGTGCTATAGTAGATTTAGATATCTTCTTGTTCGGATTGATTTTGGGTGTTTCAATAAATCCTGCTCGTTCTTTGGCACCTGCTGTTGTGTCTGGTTATTATATTGATTTATGGTTATCTTACTGCACCATTTATCGGAACTTCATTATAGCTTGGTGATTCAGAAAAAAATTTATTCATAATTTCAAATAGTAGAATAATAAAAGTACATGATTCTAATCAAATCCAATAACACATAAATAAAATAAATTCAATTGGAGAAAATAGCATTATAAATCATATTTAAGATATTAATTTAAAATGGCATCTAGTAAATTGCTTAAATAAGGAAAAGTAACGATTTAGATGGATGACTAAATTTAATAAAATTTTGATAACTTTATTTTTCTTTTTTCTTGCTGGTATTTTTGAAATAGGAGGAGGTTACCTAGTGTGGCTTTGGCTGAGGGAAGATATG
>JAATVJ010000174.1 GCA_014523515.1 Nitrososphaerales archaeon TH1177
GATGTTTCAGATACTTTTTTAATTAAAAAGGCAAAGAAAAAATTGAAAGAATGTAATGCAGATATTATTGTTGCAAATGATGTAGGAAGAAAAAATACTAAAATTGGATCTGACTATAATGAAGTTTTTATTGTTACAAAAGGGGATGATGGTGATACTGAGAATAGCGATAAGCAAGTAGTACATTTACCAGTTCAAAGTAAAGAGTCAATTGCAAAGCAATTATTTGAAATTATTATAGATGAATTGAAATAAGCATTGCTATATTTAAAAATCTTTTATTTATTTTAAATAAAATATACAAATAATAGCATATATTTTATTTTGTTATTAAATTAAATAATAATTAAATCTTTCTCAAATTTATTCAAATTCGTAATTCCTGTTTTCTTCTGACTATCTATAATTATGCTGTCTTCAATTCTTACTCCATATTTCGATTCAAAATATATTCCAGGTTCTACTGTAATAGTCATATTATTCATTAATGGTTCTTCATTATTAGCGCGAATCCAAGGAGGCTCATGAACGTCGAGACCTATTCCATGTCCTGTTGAATGATTAAATTCATTTGCAAATCCATTTTGAGATATGTATTCTCTGCATGTTTTATCAACTTCTCCTATTTTTATTTTGTTACTACATTTGTTCAACCCTAATATCTGAGCTTTTTTTACTATTTCGTATATTTTTTTCATTTCAGGATTAATTGTTTTCAAACCAAAGGTCCTAGTGGCATCAGCTACATACCCATTAAACCTTAAAGTGAGATCAACAACAATAAAATCTCCTCTTTTAAATTTTCTTTCAGAAACACTGGCATGAGGTAACGCTGAATTTATTCCACTTGCTATTATAAATGGGTTTAATGTAGATCTGTATGCCGGAAATACTCCACCCATTTTAAATGTTTCATAGACTAAGATTGATTGTAAATCTCTTTCTGTTACTCCTTCTCTAATTTTTTCTAGGCAGATCTCATACAGGTTATCGATGATATTAGCAGCTTTTTTGATATTTTTTATCTCGATTTCATTTTTGATACTTCGTGTTTTAAAAAACGGATCTTCATTAACTATTATTTTATTATGACCTATCTTTTCTTTCAGTTGATTTATAATGTTATAATTAGTATTATCTGTACAATAACAGTAATTATCGTCTAATTCAGAAATGATAGATATCAAAGCATCATTTCCTCTTTCTGTTTTTATTATTTCACATTCTTTTGAATCTTCTATTGCTCGAAAATATTCTAATTTTGGAGTAAATAACTTTGTAATCTCCTGATTCATTAATACAATTCCTTCTCCCCAAAATCCAGTAAGATAAAAAATATTTTCAGGTTGAAAAGAAATTATATTCTTACAATTAATTTTAAGTGTGTTATCTAGTAATTTTTTTTTCCTAAAACTAAACATGCCATCATCATCATCATCTTTATTAATTTTCTCATCTCATTGTTACATTATACTATTTAAGTAATTATAAATAGCGGTTATACAGAGTCTAATTGAAAAATAATGGAATATTTAGCAATGCTTCCTGGTCCTACTAACGTTCCAAATCGTGTTATGAATGCTATGCTTGCTCCTATTATAAATCATCGTAGCGAAGATTTTAGAATTTTATACAAGAGAATAATTGAAAAAACTCAAAAAGTTTTTGAAACAAATGGTGATATTATTTTATTGACTACTTCAGGTACTGGTGCTGTCGAAGCTTCAGTAGTTAATTTGATTAAAAAAGGTGATAAAGCAATTATTCCTGTCAACGGGGAATTTAGTACTAGACTGGCTGATTTGATCGATAGTTGGGGCGGTACTGCAATAAGGATCACTGCTCCTTTTGGAGAGAATCCTCCAATTGAAAAAATTGAGGAAGCATTTGAAGCTAATAAAGATGTTAAAGCTTTGTATGCAGTTTATAATGAAACTTCTACAGGAACTACCATCAGATATATGGATAAATTAGGTAATCTTTGTGGAAAATATGGTTCATTCTATATAGCAGATGCTGTTTCCATCTTAGGAGGAGATGAACTTCCAGTAGATAAATGGAATATAGATATTTGTATTACAGCTTCACAAAAGGCTCTAGCCGCTCCACCAGGTGTTTCTCCAATATCAATAAACGAAAGAACAAAAAAATACATGAAATCAAATGTCTCACCTATACTATATTTAAATTTAAATAGATATTTCAAATATTACCTAGAACATACCGAAACACCATTTACTCCTGCATTACCTTTGTATTATGCATTTGATGAAGCACTAAATCTTGTACTAGAGGAAGGAATGAGTAAACGAATAGAAAGACACAGAATATGTGCTGATGCATTTTATTCTAGTTTGAGTACATTGGGTTTGACTCCTTTTGCCAAAGAAGATGCTAGGAGTAATGTTATTATTGCATTCAACTATCTTGACGGAATGGATGATAAGAAATTCAGAACTTTATTATCCGAAGAATTTAAAGTTCTAATAGCAGGTGGATTTGGTAATCTAAAGGGTAAAGTATTCAGAATAGGCAGTATGGGTGAAGTAACTCGATATCATGTAATGAGAACTATTTCCTCTATTTATTCAGCAATGAAAATGCTAGGAATAGATGCAAACGAAAAAGCATTATCCATTGCAGAAGAAAAGTTACAAAATTTATAATTGAATGGATTGAATCATTTTATTTTTTTTGTCAAACTTAATATAAGGTAAATAAATAGCGATTTTTATGCCTTTTGATAAAGGATCTTTAATATTATTGGATTATACTGCTAGAATCAAAGATAACGGTGAAATTTTTGAAACAACTATTGAGGAAGATGCAAAAAAATCCAGTCTATATGATCCAACGAGAAAATATGAACCAAGACTTATTT
Organism: Nitrososphaerales archaeon TH1177; assembly: GCA_014523515.1. GTDB lineage: Archaea > Thermoproteota > Nitrososphaeria > Nitrososphaerales > Nitrososphaeraceae > TH1177. Next base: position 2,882 of record JAATVJ010000174.1, read on the forward strand.
CAGTGGGTGAAGGTTGGGTATTAAAGGGCTTAGATGAAGCTCTTACTGAGACTAATGTAGGTGATAAACGTTCAATTGAAATTTCTCCAGACAAAGGATTTGGTGAAAGGGATACAAGTAAAGTAAGAATGATTCCACAGAGAAAATTAGGTGAAAAGGCTAACGAAATAAAAGTTGGTGATGTAGTAGAATTAGATGACCGAACAGGTGTTATTAGATATATAGGCTCTGGCCGGGTCCAGATAGATTATAATCATAGACTTGCAAGTAGAACACTAGTTTATGATGTAAATATTGTTAAAAAAATTGAATCAATTGATGATAAAATCAAATACTTGATAAAACGACGACTTCCAATAGAAGATGAAAAGATCAAATTTGAATATAAAGATGATGAAGCAGTAATAGAATTATCAGAAGATATTTCTTTATTGGATGGATTACAAATAATTAAAAAGGCAGTGACATCTGATATTTTCAAATTTGTAGATAGTCTAAACAAAATAACTTTTCAAGATGTATATATGTCACAAAAAGCGAAAGCATCTACCTCTGAAACTATATTATCCAAAACTTCTCCAAGGTCAGCTACTTCTCCAAGATCTCAAAAGGCAACATCAATATCTGAAAACAAATAAATTTTTTTAGTATCTATTTTTGGATACTATTATCTATTAAAATTTTATTATTTACCTTTAATTGGTTAATAAAATAAAAATATTTTACTGAAAATAGAATTTACTGTCTTAAATAACCTTTGCTGATTTCGCTAGTTCATACGCTGATTTTTTATCAAGTTTTGTTTTACTTAATATCGTATATCTTTCAGGCCTTAAATCTTGTGCCATTATTAATGATTGAATGATATCTTTTTCAGTTAAGTTCATTTGATTAGCTTTGACTGGTGCTTTAACATTTTCTAGAACAGATATAATACTCTCA
>JAATVJ010000020.1 GCA_014523515.1 Nitrososphaerales archaeon TH1177
CTGTTGAAAACAACTAAATCTTTGGCTACTAAACTAAAATTAGAAATTGCAAGACTTCACCCATATGATGTTCCAGAAATTATTGAAGTTAAAATGAATGATGTCTCAAAGTCATATTTAAAATGGATGATAGATTCAATTAAAAGCTAAAATTAAAGATAATTCTATTTTTTGTCATCATTATTTTAATAATTTTGGATCATGTTTGTATAATATATAAGAAAAATCATTTACATATTGCAAATATTGAGATTATAGATTATATACTATTGTTATCCAAAATGAAAAGATGCCAAAATAATCCTAGATCATACAATAGCAAAAAATCAAAATATAGAGGAGAAGTAATAAATTCAAAAGAATATTCAGAAAACATCCATTGAGAAATATTAACTCAAGCTTTGGTTTGTGTATAAAATAAAAATAATCCTCAATAACAAATTCTAAATTGACTAAAAAAAGCATCTATTATTATGTTCTGCTGAACTTATATATTTGATAATTGAAAATGAAAAATTAGATATATTCAAAAATATCTAAGAATAAAAATGCAATAAATTGAGTTATATAAAACCAATTAAATTGCTAACAATAATAGAGATAAAGATAACATTACCATTATTATACTTCTAAAAATGCTAGAATAACAGAAGAAGATTTTTTACTATAATAATTATTAATATGAAATAAAACTATTTATCGAATTTGGTATCTAAGCAATGCAATTATTCCACCTAATGCAGATACTCTTAATCCTATATCTGTTGAAGAGTCAACAGCATATACATTAGCTCCATACGTTTCCGCTATATTCAGAAGATTTATTATTTCTTCTTCCTTCAAATCTTTGAATATAGAATCAGAAAAAACAAGCGAATCAACAGATTTCATTTTAATTGCAGCAGATACTTCTGCAAATCCCATAACATATTTTTCTTCACCTCTATTTACTTGTAACATAATCGTGTCTAATATATTGGATACTATAGATATTTTACTTGAGCCCATAACTTCTTTGAGTGAAGGAGACCTGAGAAATACCATTATCCCATCTTCGCCTGCCACATCAACTCCATCAATAACAGTTAATATATTTTTAAAAGTAGATTTTTTATCCATAATAAAATTGTAAAATCTTCTTTTTGTTTCTCCAGGTCCAAATACTATTAGTCTATAGTTTCCATCTTCATGCAATATATTATGCAATGAATGATATACTTCTTCAAAGAAGACTTCAATATTTGGATTATTTTTTGCTGCATGTGTATAGTATTTTCCGCTTTGCCCAGAGTAAATATTTGGAATTATTTCTAGATGAGTCCCTGTTATTTTTGCAATTCCAGCTTCTTTTGTATCAATGGCTACAATAATAAAACTTCCTGCTACATCAGATCTTAAAAGTTTTAAATCTAAATCTTCCCATCTTTTACCTTTATCAACAACAATGTTATTTCCAATTTGAACGATAACCGAATGATAAGTTCCTTTTGGAACAAGACTATTGTTTGACTCCATTATTGTTCCAGCTATTCTCAGTCTATCAATAGATTCATCAAGTCCTATTTTCTCTACTTTAACTGATACACGAATTTTTACTCTTTCTCTGTCGGGTCTAGAATATTCTTTTTCAAACTTTATTACTCTAGTAGTATCAGAAACTACTATATCACCTGTTTTTATAATTCTTCTTAGAGTAAAAAGATCATCAGAATCTTCTGGAATAATATATATTGCCTTGCCAGAAGAACTTGCTATCTCTTTACTTATCATACTTTAATTAATTATATGAGACTATTATTACTGCTTTATTTCAAATTACACAGCGGGACCTGAATTTATTTCGGTAGATTCATTTGATTGATCTTTTGGTTTGTTTAAATTTTGAGATGATATAAGATAGTCGTCTACCCATTCTTGAGTTAATACGCCTGATTCTACTAGATTAACCAAGGCATTGGGTGATGCTGTTCCACTAACTTTACCTGTTTTTTTCCTGATTTGTCTCCACTTTAACTGAGTATTACCACTTTTGGAAGAATATATAATTCCTAAAATTTCCTTTGCATTTACAAAAGTCATTTCTCTAATTCGTTTCAAAGTTACTTTATCAACTGCCTCAATATATATAGCTCCTGGTCCGTCTTCTCTTTCTGGAAAGACTTCATAATCACGTAAATAACTTTCAGGAATGAAAGATTTACAAGTACTAACAATAATAAATTTTCTAAAACTTTCAAGTGATGCACTAGTATCTATATTAACCAATGTAATCTAAAAACAAATTGCCATTTATCAAGTTTATGAAAAAAAATTCTTTTTATAAAGGTATTTAGTTCTATTTCTTTTATTGCTATTGTAATTTTACTTGTTTAGGCATCATAGATAATGTTATTTGTAACGTTTATTATAAAATACAAAATAACAGTTATTGAAAGTCAGTCTATTAGGTATAGATACTTCCTGCATCCGATTTCTTTATCTCTATAGTAACTTTATCTCCTACTTTTATATTCATATCCTCATAGTCTTTCATGCTTATTTTGAAGGTAGGACTATCTCCTGTCATTCCTCCTCCACCCATACCTCCAGAAATCATTTTTGATATATCGCCCATTGCTTTTGGTAAGTTTTTCATTAAATCTTCTGGAGAAGTAAATGCCATAACATTAGGACCAAAAGGATTCGTTCTTTTATCACTGCCTGGTTTGTAGTCGTTAGGATCTGAGAATGTTACATAAACATAAGGACTGCCGTCTTGTGTGGCCTCAATTCTAGAGGCAATAAATTCTCTTTTCATTTTAAATAAACTTGTAGTGATTTCAATTTATAATTTTGGATATTTTAGTATCTGTTAAGGTAACCGTAAGAAAAATAGCTTTATAATTTCTAGTAATATTAAAAAAATAATTAAGTATGTCTCCCTATGTATGTATAAATCTCAAAGACATCAAGTAAATAATTTTCAAATATAAATAGTTCAAATAATTAGAATTATGAATAGCAATAAGTATTATATCTTTCAATTAAGGCTACAAACAGAGTAAAGAGTTATTCGTAAAATAAACCAGGTCCAGATGTAATGGCATAGTATATCATTAATGATTATCATAATTCTAAATAATCAAACAAAAACCGTCAAGTTAATGACTGCAATACTTTTAGGAGATATTCAAAGGCATTATTAAAAATTAAATAGTCTTAACTATTAAATAGACATGATTTCTTTTAGGTAAAGATCACTATCAAACTTTGAAAATATTGAAAGATCAATGTCAGTACCTGAAGACATTATTTGTTGTAAATACTTTCCTGCTTCTTTATTTCTCCACCAGGCTTCACCAAAGTTATTTTGTAAATGAACATCCAATTCTTTAGCTCTAACAGCTGCAAACAGATAACTTGGAACATACATCGTAGCTTCCGGAAGTATATGATGTAACATCCAATATTCTCCTGGAATTTCAATTCCGGTAAAATCTTTTACTAATTTTGAATATAATAAATTAGAATCTTCAATACTTAAATGATCTTTCCAAAAGCTTGATTTCATAAGAGAATTTGCAGAATAAAAGGTAACAAAAAATAATTCCATAAAATTATTTCTTGATTTCAATTTATCCAATAAATTATTATCATCTATAGCAAGTGTAGATTTGAGAAAAATTTTATTTTTTGTTAAACGTTCTAACAATATAGAAAAAATCTCCGCAACGCCCATAGAAATATAATATTTTTTCCAATATTCTATTTCTGGATTTATAGAACTTGCATGCATAGCATGTCCTACCTCATGAAAACATCCTTGTAGATCAAAATAAGGGCTTTCAGATTTATATAAAATTCTAATATCATAAGGTATTTTAACAAAAAAACATATTGGTGATGGATATTTATTCTCTCTGTCTTCTATATCAAAAATTATCCGATTTAAATCAAAATCTAATATTTTTAAAATTTTTTTTACTTCTTTTACTGGGTCAATATTTTTAAATATGTTATCAAAATCTTTATAAATTCTATTACGAAAAAAATAAAAATCATCATAATATTCTACATTTCTCTTTAAAATTTCTAGCGAAACTTGTTGAAGAGATCTTTTGAATGGATTCCTTGCCTTGTTTCCCATATGTTCAACAAAATTTATAAATTCGGTATATGTTATTTTTTCGTTCATCAAATATATTGATAGAGGATCTAATTGATTGCCAGAATCCATATAAATACTACTACTGCTATTACTTTGTTGGCTATTAGTAGTTAAATAAAGCGAACGTATCTTTTCAAACCGATTATAAATAATAGGAGATATATATTTTGTTTTTTCTATAAATTCATCAAAAACTTTCTTTCGTTTATGAGAATCTTGTTCAATGTTATTGAATTGCCTCCATGTATTCCAATTTATATTTTTATCATTAAACTTATATTTTGAAACTATTTTTTTTGTTCTTATATCATGTAATTTAAGCTCTAGGTTTTTAGTTGAGGAATCTACAAAGTTTTCTATGACTGAAACAAAAAGATCAACAGGCTCTTTATAGTTTTTTAAAAATAATTTCGAGTTTAACAATCTTAAATGTGCAAGAGAAAGTATTGATTCTTTTGAATATTTGAGTCCTGCATATTTTTTATAGATCTCGTCAGTTTCTGCAATTAGAAGACATTCATCAATATTACACCATTGTAGAATATTCATTTAAAAAACAAAATAATTATAAAATTGATTTATATAAAAATATTTAATTTGAATTATAAAAAATTCATTTACTATTATTTAATATGGAGAAACTTTTTCTACTGGCGATTCGAATTATTAAACTATTTCACAATCTAAATATTAGACTAACTATTGATTAAAATGATAAAATTACAAAATTTTGTTAATGTTAATTGATTAAATTTTTATTCTTGATATTTTCACTATATGCTATACTGCTTTAACTGATAATACTAGTTCATTGAGTATCATTACAAATTGTCTTTTTTAAATCTCTCTGAAGATATCTACTACTAGAAATATCTTTACAATAAATTTAAGAGTTATGTAAATACATAGATTGACAGTTATAGTAAACTATCATTTACCATTTTGACAGCGATACTTGATGGATAGAGCTTTAGCTTGGAATATATTTACTCAATCATGTGGTAAGA
>JAATVJ010000175.1 GCA_014523515.1 Nitrososphaerales archaeon TH1177
CTAAGGATATTGTTGAGCTAGCAAATGAAACAGGATCCTTACTAGAAGTTAATCTTTTCTACAGAACAAGAAATAGAGAAATTTTAATTGCAGAAATCCTAAAAAAAAATGGAGCAAGTATTATTCTTGGAGTAGGTCAAAAAAAATTTGTAAAAATACCTGAGCTATCTAGTAATAGAAGGCATATTGACCCAGAAGGAATTTTTCTAGCCGATGTGGTTTTTGTACCATTAGAAGATGGTGATCGTACGCAAGCATTAATTAATATGCATAAAAAGGTAATTACAATTGATCTTAATCCTCTTTCAAGAACTTCACAGACTGCTACAATAAGTATAACAGATAATATTGTAAGAGCTATTCCCGAACTTGTTAAAACTTCAAAACAATTAAAACAAATGAATAAAAGTTCTTTATTAAATATCTTGAATAATTTTAACAATCAATATAATCTTGATAATTCTTTAAGAATAATACGTGGAAATGTGAGGAATAATGAATAATAATAATAATAATCATCATAAAACTAAGCCAAAGAAGTTGGCTATTAGCGATATTATATCCATGAAAAATAAAGAAAAAATTTCAGTCATTACATCTTATGATTATTGGAGTGCGAAAATTTGTGATAATGCAGGTATTGATATTCTACTAGTTGGTGACAGTGGAGGAATGGTTATGCTAGGTTATGATTCTACTATACCTGTAAACATGAAAGAAATGCTCATGTTTACAAAAGCAGTAGCAGCAGGAGCTAAGAGACCTCTAATAGTATCTGATATGCCTTTTGGTTCATATCAAATTGATGTTAAACATGCAGTTAAGAATGCTATTCAATTTATAAAATCAGGAGGTGATGCAGTTAAACTCGAAGGTGGAATTGAAATGATTGATAAAATCAAGGCAATTCTTGATATGGGAATTCCTGTAATGGGTCATATAGGATTAAAACCACAAACTACAAAATTGTGGGAAGGATATAAAGTACAAGGCAATACAGCTCTTTCTGGTACTAAACTTTTAAGAGAAGCAAGAGAATTGGAAAAAGTGGGAGTTTTTGCAATTGTGTTAGAAATGGTTACTTTAGAAGTTGCAGAATTAATCTCTAAAAATTTAAAAATACCAACAATTGGTATTGGATCAGGTCCTCATTGTGATGGACAAGTTCTAGTTTTACATGATATGTTAAATCTATATGATAAGATCAAACCTCGATTTGTAAAAAGTTACATCGATCTTTCAGAAACTATTTTGAATGCATTACATAATTATATTAGTGATGTAAAAACCAGTAAATTTCCAGAAGATCAACATTCATACAAAATACAAAATAAAGAATATGTACAATTATCCAAAACAAGAAAAAGTATGAGAAAAAAATCATCATCTCCTTTGAGAAAAAATGAGTAGCAATTTACATTCTTCAAAGGATATAATAGGAACATGGGGAAATTTCTTAAAAGACAAAAAGATAGTTCTTTGTGTATGTGGAAGTGTTGCTGCCTATAAAGCAATTGATTTCGCTCGCCTTTTAATGAGACATGGTGCAAATGTATTTCCTGTAATGTCACATTCTGCTACTTTATTATTACATCCTAATTATTTGCAATGGGCTACTGGAAATGATGTTGTCACTAAATTAACAGCTAATATGGAACATATTAAATTAGCAGATTATAACAAATCCGATTTAATAATTTTGTATCCTTGTACAGCTAATACAATTGGAAAATTTGCAAATGGGATAGATGATACTCCAATAACTTCTATCTTGTCTGTAGGATTTGGATCAAAAATTCCTATTTTTATTGCACCCGCTATGCATGAAGCAATGTATGATAATCAATTAGTAATTGATAATATACTTAAATTAAAAAAACTTGGCATAAATTTTTTAGAACCCAATGTTTCTGAAGGTAAAGCAAAAGTTATTCAACCGGAGGAAGCGTTAAAATCAGTTTTAGAATTTTTTACTAAAATAGAACAGAAAAGAAATGTTCTTTCTAATAAGAACATTTTAATTACATCAGGAGGTACAATGGAATATATTGATCCTATCAGAGTTGTAACTAATCTTAGCTCGGGAAAAATGGGTTATGCAATAGTTAAAGAATCTCTTGAACAAGGTGCAAAGGTTACTCATATTGTAGGAAATTCTTCGGCTTCTTCTTCTGCTGGCTATTCTTTTAATTCAGATAATTTGATAACTATTAGAATTAATACATCCGATGAAATGTATGCAAAAGTTATTTGTGAAATTACTTCAAAGAAATTTGATATAGTTATTTTTGCTGCTGCTGTCACAGATTTTAAACCTTCACAAATATATGATAAAAAAATTCCTAGTCAGGTTTCAGATTCAATTAATTTAGAATTAATACCGACAAAAAAAATCATTAATGAAATTAAATTAATAGACAAAGACTTATTTCTTGTTGGTTTTAAAGCATATTATGATGTTTCAGATACTTTTTTAATTAAAAAGGCAAAGAAAAAATTGAAAGAATGTAATGCAGATATTA
>JAATVJ010000176.1 GCA_014523515.1 Nitrososphaerales archaeon TH1177
GCATCACCTAATCCTCCAATATCTTCATAGGTAATAGATGCAGCTGCACCTTCTTTTGATATCTGTATTGCCTTTGAGCTTTCTTCAGATACTATGATTTCTGTAGAATCATTAATAATAACTGGACCTGAAGGATTGGTAGAAATAACAACTAAATCTATTCTTCTACCCATAACGTTAATTGGTATCGTATCGCCTTTGGTCATTAGTGCACCATTTAGGTATTCAGCAAGATACTGTTCTCCACCAGTTATTCTCAATGGTTCTGTGGGAGCAAAGGTTATACTTTTAGCATCTTTTGATTCAACTTGTTTGATTTCTACTAAATCATTAATGCCAACATCTAATCTATTTCTGATTAATCCATCTATACGAATAATACCTTTGCCTCTATCGCTTTCTTTTGCAGGCCAGCTAAGAACAGTTGTTTTTCTACCAAGTGAGGATAATTCTAATGCATCACCTGTAGTAATGTTTAGGCGTTCTACTACTTCAGGATCAACTCGGGCTATTTTTCTTCCAACATCGCGTTGTTCTGCTTCAGCAACCTTTAAAGTTGCCACATCGGATGATTTTTTATCATCCGTATTAGAAGTCATATATTATCAAAACATATACATTATTTATATTTAAATTAAATATACAATTACCGTCAAAATTTTTATCAATAATGATATCCTTTTTTTTGATTAATATATCCATTTTATAAAGTATATTTTAAAGAAAGAAAATCAAAATAGAAGAAAATAATTGCATCATGATAAAGTCAATTTGTAAATATAATTAATTTACTGCAGAATAATATAGCTCTTTTTGTTTGTTCAATAATTTTAAAAAGATATAATTTATAGATAAGATGATTACATATCCAACCTTAAATTGCTAGATAATTGGCAGATAGGTCTACAACTCGATTTTCTAATAGACATTGTTTTTGCTCTTGCTGCGGGATTTGTTATAGGAGCAGAAAGAGAATCAAGAGGTAAACCTGCTGGTATTAGTACAAATTCTTTGGTAATAGGTGGTGCTATGTTATTTACATATCTCTCTGCTGCCGTTGACCCTAATTCAACTTCACGTATAGCAGCTCAAGTTGTTAGTGGTATAGGATTTTTGGGCGCTGGAATGATTTTAAAAGGAGAAGTAGATAAAAAAATTACAAATTTAACTACTGCAGCAAGTGTTTGGTTTTCTGCAGCCATAGGGATGGCTATAGGATTTAATTTTTACATAATAGCATTAGCAGCAGTTGTATTTGCTGTATTAGTGCCTCGTATACCTCATATTACAAGAATAAAAAGTAATATAGAAGAATGACAAGATTAAAAGTTGAATATTTTTTTTAATAAAATCTTCAATATATAATTATAAACAATATAATTCCTATAGACATACAGAAGAGAAGATGTGCAATTTATTAAAAAGTACCATTAGATGGTAAACAAGAGCAAAAGTCTAATTTATTAATATACTGCTAAACTTGCCATTATCTGATTTCTAACACAATTTTCTTTTCACTTTCATATAATCTATCTATTATATTAGTATCTTATTTCTTTTTGCATATTTCTAGTATTTGACATTATAATTCAATATTCTTAAGACAAATTTAGTAAACTATTATAATAAATTAAGATAAATGTCATTTCATTTATTTTTTCTTTATGTAGATTAACCAGTGCTGTTAATTAGCTTTTATTAGTCTCCAGAATTTTTTTCTAGTATCATTACAATAAATATTTTTATAGAAAATTCAAATTTAAATTAATGTAAGAATGTTATGCAATAAAATATTTTTGATAGTGCCAACAACAATAATATTTTTTATTATAACAATATTTTCCACGTTGACATTCACTGCTTCAACTTTTGGACAATCTGACGGAAAGAATTACACTATGAAAAATATGGAAGAACCTGCAAATAAAACAATACTGAATATGAGTCAATCTACCAATAAAACAGGAGAAGCAATTCCAGTTCAAAAAAATGTTACTGACCTTGCTTCTAACCTCACTGAAGTAGCCAAGAAACTAGCTAAAAGTATCGATGAAGGAATAAAGAATTTATCACAATAAATTGAATTTTATAAAATAACAAGAATTTTTATTATTATTATCGTTATTATTATTGTTTGATTTTATATTGCATCTAAGCTTTTTATCTAATAAAATATAACCTTTAGAAGTCTGGTGTTCAATAGAAAGATAAACTACAAAAAATATAATATTAAAAATTTAAGATGTTAATGAAACATAAAAGTACGAATATTTTCAACTACATTTATTTTGACCATGGAAAAATATCCCATTAGAAAGGCAACTTTTGATTTTGGATTATTTATATGAGAAGCTTTTACATTAGAATCATTTTCCAAATAAGTGGAAAGATATCAATTTCTACAATATATGAAAATTTTGACCAATCAAAAGTCTCTTATAATAAATATTATAATTTCTATAAATGTCTTAATTCTTTTATAATGAATAATTAAATCATATTGAACAATCAAGAAAATAATAAAGATATTCAGGAATTACTACAAAAATATCTTCTAGTACTACAAGATATATTTGTAAAATCTGTGGAACCACCTATTTCAAAATATAATTAAAAAAGATGATAATAAACAATTTATAGAAAGTAATGATAATTTTCTTTTCTCCTCCAAAACTTGTGTTGATTATTACATTATCAATGACGTAACATACATAATGTTTATTCTTTTTTGATAGGACTTGTATATACTCATAGACCAATAAATAAAATATAAGAATTTGTAGTTAACTTTAAAATAACAGAATAGCTCTACGATTGTAATCAACTATTTATCGAGCAACCAAAGAATTAGGTTTGTCAAGATGTTTTATTAATCTTTTGTCACATTTACTTCCTTCAGGTGGATACAATTCTTGTCCTATTACACATGCATGAAATCTATCTCCAACTTGAATTGGTCCCATATCGGTATTTCTATCAAAAGCGAAAATTCTTTCAATCGTGTATCCTCCTATTTTATCAAACTCTTTTTGAACATCAACTATTTCAGATTTTATCTGACCTTTAAGCATTGTCATAATTTTTATTTTTGTAGCATTATTTTTATCCTCCATTGGAACTATTATTTTTACCTCAACTGATTTCTTGCTGCTATCACTGCTGCTGCTACTACTACTACTATTCTTTGATTTATCTAGTTTTATATTAACAGAGGTATTGCTAGTTGATTCAAGAGTATCATTATCTAGACTATCAAATGAGATTAATTTGGGTTTTGAATACATATTATAATAAGTCAAAGTTTTATTATGAACTTGTGATTTTTCTTTAAATAAACTTACCTTAGTTGGTTTTGCAGTAGATTTGATATCACCTTCATTACAATCAAAATATTCTATTGTATCTTTTTTATTGAAAGATATTGATTTTAGATTATTGTTATTATTAGGATTTTTAAAATGATATGCACATACAAAAAATTCATCTCGTTTGTGTGCACTAACTATCTCGTTATCTTTGTCCATTGAAAATGTAACTTTTAATATTTTAATGGTATCCTTTAATTTACCTAAAGGAATATTTTTGACAAAATCTTCACCATTAATAACACCGACTACTTTAAGAAATCCTTTTTTTTCTATATTTTGTAGATTAATATTAGAAACAATGACTAACTTATCATTATATGCTTCTTCCTCATCATTGATATTGAGAATATTTTCTGATTTTTCTGCAATAACTGATGGTATGTAGGAAAATGTAAAATTCAAAGTTAAAAGAAATAAGATAATTATAAATATTATACCTATATTTAATAACATGCAAAATAGTAAGAGAATTAAAATTTATTGATTTTGGAGATATCTTAAGTAAGATAAGGATTAAAAACATTATTTAATGATTTTTATCGATGATATTTCTAAATTTTGTTAGTTCCAAATCCTCCTTTTAGATCAAATTGGTTCATAACTCAATCACCGATTTATTCAGTATATAGTTATAATTATAGTGCTTTTATGGAAGAAAAACAATTAATTCTGGCAGACCAATTGAATATTTGGCCTAAAGATGATTATGCTTATTAATAACTTGAATCAGTTATCGTCATATACAAACACTTTTACGTTTTACAAAAGAACATCAGAACAATATAACGACCAGGCTATTCTGGATTCTGTCAAACAATTAGTCCCAGAGAATATATTAAAATTTAGTCCTAATGACCGATTAAAGCTTCTTTTAAATTGGTTTAAAAATGACTTTATGAAATGGATGCCCAAAGAACTACACTGTAAAATATGTGATGATAATAGATCCATGAGCGTTCAAATCATAGAAGGAGATTCAACGACATTGCGAAAAAACGAAATTCATACATGTGATAAATGTGGATCTAAGCAAATTTTTCCTAGGTATGCCAAAATACTAAAGATTGCAGAAACAAAAATTGGACGGTGTAGTGAATGGTCGATACTTTTTGGGGCTATTTTAAATTCATTGTCAATTCAAACTCGACTAGTACATGACTATCTTGATCATTGTTGGAATGAATCGTTGATAAATAAAAGTTGGATACACGTAGATTCAACTTTGGACAATTCTGTTTCTTTTAACAATCCTTATTATTATGAACAAAATTGGGGAAAGAAATATGAGTATGTTTTAGCATTCTCTGCTAATGGTATAGAAGATGTGACTAAGGATTATACTGAACAGTGGCAAATGGTTCAGAAAAGAAGAGGAAAAAAAGATAAAGTAGAAGTATTCAAAAGGATTTACTTAAGAGCATAATCAAATAATGGATAAATAGGCTAAGGCTAATAACAAATGTGTTTTAATACTTGACCTTCTTCAATTATATTATTTCATCAGAAGATTAAGATGAAATGTTCTGCTAGCTAAAATAGGAAATAAAACTTTTATAATTTAGATTTGTTCGATATGATCGCAAATTTTTTAATTTATAAAACTTTTATTGTACGGATATGTTTATAAATTAAAATGATTTTATAGAGATTTACAATTTTACCTTTACTATCTAAAAATCTCAGAAATACAAATATAATATACACATTAGCTTTTGTAGTTAGTGGATTATTAATAATTTTCAATATTGACAATTATTTATACAATGTTTATGCTCAAAATACAAATATTACAATTGAAACAATAAAATTGACTGATAGTATATACATGCTTCAAGGATCAGGAGGAAATATTCTAGTTTCCATTGGAAAAGATGGAGCCTTTATTGTAGATGATCAATTTGCGCCTCTTACTGTAAAAATTAAAGATGCAATTTCCAAGATAACAGATAAACCAATAAAATTTGTAATTAATACACATTGGCATCCAGATCATACAGGAGGAAATGAGAATCTTGGAGAGACAGGGGCGTTAATAATTTCACATGATAATGTAAGAAAACGTTTAAGTACCGAACAAGTTTCGGATTTCTTCAATAGATCAGTTCCACCACTATCAGAAAAAGGTTTACCAATTATTACATTCTCAGATAATATGACTATTTATCAAAATGATGATGAAATAAAAATAGTTCATATGGATAATGGTCATACAGATGGTGATTCCATTGTTTACTTTACAAAAAATAATGTAATCCATGTTAGCGATGACTTTAGTGACAAGTCTTATCCATTCCTAGATATATCAAGTGGTGGAACCATAGATGGTTTAATTTCAGCCTTAAAAACAATATCTTCAATAATCAATGATGAAACTAAGGTAGTTTCTGGTCATTCTGAAGTATCAAATAAGACCAAAATTAATAATTTTGGAAACATGTTAGTAGATGTACGTAACCATATAAATCAAATGATAAATGAAGGTAAAACATTAGAAGATATTATTTCTTCACATCCAACATCAAAATATGACAAAGTATATTATGACCATACTAAAATAAAACCTCAAGATTTTGTAACACATATATATCAAAGTCTTAAAAAATAATTCTCTTTGTTATATTGTTTGATCACGCTGTAAATTAATCATTTAGTTAAAACAAAAACCTTGTACTAATTGAGATTAGAAACAAATATGATATTATCTAACACAATTAAATGGACTAAATAGTTATATTATATTTTTTATTTTCAGTAATTAGTAACTAATATTAAATATATTTAGTTTTCAAAGATGAAATATATGATATTTTTGTAATAATATGGTTTCGCTATGAAATTAAAATCAAAGGATAAAATTGGTTTGTCTAGAATTTGTCCAATATATAGTAAAAAAAGTGTTATCATATCCTTTGATAATCAATTTTGAAAATATATCTATACTAGGAATATTAATAACGAAATAACATCGAAAATATTTACAAATATCTAAACACCAATAGAAGAATTGCAAAAATTACAAAGTAAACAGAAAAGGTATATCCAAAATTTGAATCAGTAAAATCAAATAAGATTATAGAAAAGAAAATTTCTTTAATGTAGAAATTGAATTTATGACTACCAAAAGGAGAAAAATTCAAAGTAAATGAACTCCGAATAGTTTAGATCTTAATCCTGAGCA
>JAATVJ010000177.1 GCA_014523515.1 Nitrososphaerales archaeon TH1177
CTTCTGACCTAATAATATCATTAGCGGGTAGATCTACAATGGACGAATCCATAGTTTATAACATTCCGGGAATATTTATACCTCTTAAAAATCATTATGAACAAGAAAAAGGTGCCAAAAGGCTGGGCTTTGAATATAAAGATATATTAAGACTTGATAAATTAATTGAAGAAAAACTTTGCTCAAGTTCTGATATGAGAAAAAATAATGTGAGCAATGGAGCAAAAAAAGCGGCTGAGATCATATCAAGTTTTATTTAGATGTTATACATTAATAATATAACAAAAATTACAATAGGATAGGTATAACATATGACTGAAGTTATTGTTGCAAAATTTGGAGGAAGTACTATTGGCCAGAATGGTGATCAAATACCTACTGTGATAGAAAGAATAAAGGCTATGAGAAAAGAAGATAAAAAAATTGTAGCTGTTTTTTCTGCACCATTAATGGAACATGAAGGAAAAGTCAAATCTATGACGGATATTGCCATAAATATTGGTAGAAAATATGCTTCTGGTCAAAAAGTAGATACAAATATTTTGTATAAAACATATTTAAATATAGCCAAAAAATATTTATCTCAAAAATATTTTGGAGAATTTGAATTTCACCTTAATAAGTTTTATAATTATGTTACATCTTCGTTAAATTATGTTAATGAAAATAAAAGGTTTATTGATGTTACTAGATCAAGAATACTTGCATATGGAGGAGAGATTACCATGTCATATCTTATGGATTATATAATGAGAAGTAATGGGTTAAAATGTGACCATGTTGATATTGAGAAATGGCCGATCATTACTGATGATAATTTTGAAGCAGCTAATTTCATGTTAGAGGAATCTAAAGAACATAAAAAACATTTTCTTAAATTACTAGACGAAAATGAAGTAATATCTATTGGAGGATTCATAGGAAAAACAGTTGATGGACTTGAAACAACATATGAAAGGGGAGGATCTGATAGAACTGCAGCAGATATTGCAATAATTTTATATGATGAATTTAAAGTACAAATAGACTTCGAAAAAGATAACATTGTACTAAGCGCGGATCCAAAAATAGTAAAAGAAGAATTGGAATCTATACGATATTTATCTTATAATGAGGCAAGATTAGCCGGTATGTTTGGTATGAAGATTTTAGATCCTATTGCAATTAAGGAAATTGATGACAATAATTTTGATATCCCTATAGTAATTACATCACTACTGAATCCTTCTGATATTACTATAATTGAGAAATCTTTGATTAATAGAAAACACGACTTTTTAGATAATGTAGAATATAATAATAATGATGATAGTTCATTAATCAAGATTGTAACAGGAAAAAGAAATTGTGTTATTGTTAGAATGGAAAGTATTGCTGCTTCATATTTAATTGCATCACTTGAAAAGGATAAACAATACCATAATTTCTTAAAATTATCACCGTTTAAAGTTGATGATATAGAAGTTACAAGATTGCTATTTCTTGATGCAGACTATGTCAAGCGTCATGAACGTCATTTTAAGGCTTTTTATCCAAAAGTCGAATTTGCTTATGGAAAAGGTGTAGTTACGCTAATTGGAGATATGATGTGGAAGATGCCAAAAATTGTTTCTACTGCAAGTAGAACGTTAGGTGATTATGATATAAATATACTGAATTTGGATGCACAAGAGGAAACATCAAGAATTCTCATAATAGTAGATGACATAGATAACAATGTTGCAAATGCTATAAGAGCAATACATTTACAAAGATATAAAAATGATTTAAAAATTACTCACAACAATTAAACTTTATTAGTATTAAAGAATGAAAATCAAATGGACTATGGAAACATTATTTGGATTGATGGTTTTTTATATGAAAATCAAAATGCTAAAATACATATTTTAACACATTCTTTGCATTATGGTACTGCTGTATTTGAAGGAATAAGATGTTATAAAACCCAGAAAGGACTAGCAATATTTAGATTAGAAGATCATTTGAAGAGGTTATTTGAAAGTGCAAAAATATATTTTATGAATATTGAATATTCGATGAAGGAATTAGAAGACGCAATAATTAATACAATTAAAAAAAATGGATTGGATGAATGTTACGTAAGACCTTTAGTTTATTTTGGTCATGGAAAAATGGGAGTTTATCCATTAAATAATAAAGTTTCAGTCTCAATAGCTGTTTGGAAATGGGATGAATATTTAAAAAAAGAAAGTGACGAACAAGGAATAAGACTCATGGTATCAGGATGGATGAGAATTGATGGACGAACCATGCCAGTTCATGCAAAAGCTACAGCTAATTATGCTAATTCAGCATTAGCTAGGATTGAAGCAATCAAATCTGGGTTTGATGAAGCTATACTGTTAAATACTGCAGGAAAAGTAGTGGAAGCAAGTGCAGAAAATATTTTTATCGTAAAAAATAAGACATTGATAACTCCTCCAATATCATCTGGCTCACTGGAAGGAATAACCCGAGATACAGTATTAGCATTGGCAAAGGAAGATAGTATTCTTACAGAAATTCGTGATATATCCAAAGATGAATTGTATTTAGCAGATGAAATTTTTTTAACTGGTACAGCGGCAGAAATAAAGTCAGTCGGTGAAATTGATAATAGAATGATAGGAAATGGAAAAACTGGACCAATAACAAAAAGAATGAAGAAATTATTTGAAAAAGCGATAAGAGGAAATCATAAATATAGTGAAAAATGGTTGATATACATATAATAATAACTGATAAAATCAATTATTTAAAAAATAAATAAATATTTAATTTTTATCATGTTGATTGTTTGAAAAAAGTTACTACTACTATTACTACCACCGATGTAAATCTAAAGAAGGATTATTTAGATTGGGATGATATTGAAAATCTTGTAAAGAAGACTTCCCTAAAAATAAAAAAAAATAACAAGAAATACGATCTGATTATTGGTATAAAAAATGGGGGAATAATTCCTGCAATATTAATTTCACGAGAATTAGATATTAATGATATTGAATTTATTACCATTAGAGAGAATAAAATATTCAAGGTTAATAAATTTCACAAAGATAAAAAGTATTTATTAATAGATGAAATTTATGATACTGGAAAAACTTTTTTCATTGTAAATGAATATTTTAAAAGATTCGAATATGACTATGCATGTCTTGTAAGTAGATATAGAATTCCAGATAATAACAAAATAGTAACTGGGAAAGTATTAAATCATAAGAAATGGATTGTATTTCCATGGGAAAATGGATAACTAGAATTATGTATTCATACATTATATTTGGCCCTGTTAACTTAAGGATTAAGTAGTCATGCATTCTACTTTTCTATTTTGTTCTATGCTCAATTTTAGAAGATTTTTTCACTTTACTTGCTTATTTTTGCTTAACTTAACAGAGCCTTATATTTTATGTAGTTGACTATAGACCTATGCCAAGTATTATGTCAATGAATTAATTAAAGTATTATGTACTTAAACTATGAGAAACAATAAAAAAATAGGAGTTTGGCTTATCGCCACTGTATTTTTTACAGCAAATATCCCATCACTACTAGAACAAACTTTTGCACAAACAACTATTAATGGTGCAGGAGCAACCTTTCCATTTCCTTTAATAGATACATGGAGAGTAGAATACCAAAACATCAAGCCTGATGTAAATATTAACTATCAATCTATTGGTAGTGGTGGAGGAGTGAAGCAATTTATTGAGAAAACGGTAGATTTTGGAGCTAGTGATGCACCACTAAATGAAGAGGAGGAGAAAAGAGCAGTAGGTGCAGTACATATTCCAGAAACTATTGGTTCTGTAGTACCTGCTTATAACTTACCACAAATAGGAGATGCTGAATTAAAGCTAACTGGGCCTATTATTGCTGATATATTTTTGGGAAAGATAACTAAATGGGATGATCCTAAAATAAAAGAAATTAATTCAGGATTAGAATTACCTTCAGAGGACATTGTAGTTGTACATAGGTCCGATGGATCGGGAACTACATTTGTTTTTACAGATTATTTAGCAAATGTTAGCTCTGGATGGGAAGAAAGTGTTGGTAAAGGAAAATCAGTTCCATGGCCTACCGGTATAGGCGCTCCGGGAAATGAAGGAGTTAGTGGGTCTATAAAGAGTACTCCTAATTCAATTGGATATATAGAATTAGCATATGCTCTGACTACAGATACAAAATATGCATCTGTTCAAAATAAAGATGGTAATTTTATAAAACCCTCTCTTAATTCAACTGCCGCTGCAGTATCTTCTTTTGCACCTATTCTTCCAAAGGGGGATGAGACTTGGAAAGATATTTCTGTAGTAAATGCACCAGGAAATGATTCTTATCCAATAGCTAGTTTTTCATATCTACTGCTATTCAAAGAATTAAGTACAAATCCTTCAATTGATGAAACAAAAGCTAAAGATCTGGTAGACTTTATATCGTGGGCAATTACAGATGGACAAACTTTTGCATCGGACTTGGGATATGTTCCTTTGCCTAATGATATAGTTCAACTAAACCAGGAGACATTAAAATCATTGACATATAAAGGAAGTCCAATACTACAATAATCCCTTTTTTTAATTTATTCCTTTAATTTAATACGATTAGGTAAGTTCTAATAGGTTATTATATATTTTTATTATTGCTAAGAGATTTAATTTTCTATTTTTATAAATTGAGTTATATTTCTAGAGTGCATTAATAGTAGGAAATATAATAATAATCAGATTTATATAATGACTATTTAGTATTATCTTTAATATAATGCTAGATAAGACAATAATTAAAAGTACAAATAACAATACATAAATACAATTAAATTTTTTAATTTCTTAATATCATATAGCATTAATAGATATGTATTAATTTGCATAAAATTCTTTTAAGTTGATATAATTTATTAAGATAATATATTGAAAGTTATAATTTGTTGTTGTTGCTGTTGTTGTTTTAATAGTTAATTAATGTTCGACATTTGTTTTATATCATGTTCTATAGTGTGAAGGTCTTTTTTCTACATTAATAACTTCGCCTATTGTTTGATTTAAAGCTTCTTCTGCTATATCACTCGCATA
>JAATVJ010000009.1 GCA_014523515.1 Nitrososphaerales archaeon TH1177
TATCAGAACTTATACATGTTATTGATTAGACTATCACATTTATCAAAATAAAATAGGAATCAGGTAAAGAGTAACAGAGATAGACTCTTTGTTTATTAACTGATATAAACTCCGAACTACTGCTTCGAGGTTCGAGTCCCAATCCGAGAATAGTTCAATATTAAAAAGTCATAGTTTGTTGTAAAACATTATTCTTAATAGTTAGTTAAAAAAATTTTAGATAGGTCTAAACCTTTAGATAAATTAAAAAATGAAATCAAAATGCTAATTGAATAAAATATATTTTCAATATCTTATTTAGAATACAATTACTTTGATTTTTCTTTTTCTAATTCTTTTAGAACATCTTTGGCATATTTAACCATATCATCAGTAGTTAGTGACGAAGGAATTTCTTTATCTTTATAAATAGGATATTCCATGATCTTGCTAATTGTTGTGTGGATTTGTGTTAGCCATTCATTAGATCCAATACTCCATAAAAAGTTTCTATGAGTTCTTTCTAATTCTGTATGCAATTGTGATAATATTCTTTTATCTTTTGAAATTGATAATGAAGAACCATACAGTCCTATAAATATCATTAAAACAGATAAATTCAAAATTGTTATTGTGTTTAATCCAAAAGGAGGATATGATATAGTTTGTAATAGAGAAATTTGATTACTACTATAAATTAGCATAAAACCTATGGCTACAATTGTTAAGAAAGATTTTAGTAAATTGTTTCTTATTGATATTGCTGCCGAAAGAAAACCAATAGCAAAAAATATTCCTCCTATTTGCTTTGTACCACTAAATAGAAGAATTAGAGATGAAAATAATTGAGGATCATTAAAAGCCAAGTTGTTAAGTAAAGGAGAAATAACAATATCAATATTACCTATATAATAAATTAGAGGTAAACTAATTAAAACTAAAAATAATATTTTTCCAATTTTCCTACTATAATGTTTAATTAGTAAGGCAGTGCCTAGCCATGTCAAACTAAACGAGACAATAGAAGTTATGGTATATATTTTAGTATATATTAAATCTCGTAAACTTGTTGTATCCCATGGATTGGAAAAAAAAGAAATACTCTTTGTTGATTTATCAAATTCTATATTTAATGTAACTATTGCAAAGACATTACTTAATATAAAAACTGATAGAGACATGCTGTAAATTAAAAGGATGTTATTATGGTTATGTTTGAACCAATATATTAATTTATAAATTAAAGGTAAAAGAATCAATGTAGACACTGAATAAGAAAGAAAAACTATAGATTTAAAATAAAAAAATTCATAGCTTTTTAGGAAAATCATTTGAAGTATTATTATAGACAAAAAAATTATTAAAATAACTATAGCAGATAAAAGTAAGAAAATACAAATATTTACAATTTTTGTTTTCAAATTAAAAGCATATTTTTTTAATGAATATAATAAAAAAGATTGACATCCAATATTTACTCCTGATAATACTATAAATGATGCAAGAAGTGAAATTGATACACGGTTATCCACTGACCATAAAAAATTACTAAATATAACATTATCAAAAAAAGATATTAATAATAATATTATCCCAAATGTAAATAGAAGATAGATATTAACCACTATTAAAATCACTATTGCATTTATAGTTTATATAATCTTGTATTATTATACCACATGTACTACACTTCTTTTTCTACTCTACACTTGTGTTAATACTCCTATAGTATAACGTTCGCTACTATCAATAAAAGGATATAACAGATATTATGAGCTAATACATTTTATATATAATCCTATAAAATTTAAATATTAAATATTATCTCAAAATCTAATAATGAAAAAATTATATATTTTATTCATAGGAGGTTTTCTAATATTTACATATCTAATTACTGTATTATTTTCTTATTCTTTTATTACAAATGTCTATGCGATTAGCGATTTAATTTTTTCTAAGGATTCAAATCCATATGATATTCCTTATTCTGAATGGATTGGAAAGTGGTGGCAATGGCATGTTTCTATTCCTAATTTAAGTAATACAAGTAGCTCCAATGACTTTATGTCTTCTGTTCACCCACGAGAATCATATTCTCCTGAAAAATGTTCATGGAATCAAAATGATGATAGTCCTGTTTGGTTTCTTCCTGATGGACGTAATCTAGCTGTATTTGAAATTAATAAGCCAGAATATAGAGAATGTACTATTCCTTCTGATAAAGCTATTTTAGTTCAAATCTATGGTGGTGGATGTAGTACTGGAGAAGGTTTTAAAAATGATAAAGAGATAGAAGATTGTGTTAATTTAGGTTTAGATAAGGTTAATTTTGTTGCCAGTATTGATGGGATAGAGGTAATGAATTCTGCAAACAGATACGACTATTTATCAGAACATCATAAATACAATTTAACATATGTAAATAATAATCTATACAAGGTTCCAGAAGGAACATATAAAGCAATGGCTGGAGGTTATTTCTTATTCTTAAAACCTCTTTCTCCAGGCGTTCATGAATTAAAATTTAAGGAGGTTTATTTCAAACCTGGCTTTGAAGGACAACCATCAAATGAACATAGAATTTCTAATGTAATTTATAAATTAAATATATCAAAATAACTTTTCTAACTAATAATTCAAATCAATTGTTTTCTTTCTAAGTGTTGAATTTTTTTCACTTAAAACTAATAGTTGATCAGACAAATAAGCCAATACATCATCTTCTTTTATCTTGTCATTTTCTTTCAATAATTGATTAATTAGTTGAGGCTCCTCGATCCTTGTTTGTAAGTTAGCTCCTTGTCTTTCCAGTTATGGAACATTGAGAAATATTAGAGAATGCTCACTTTTCTTAAATTGTATCAAATTGTATAAACCCGCGAATGTAGTTGCAGGGTTCGAGTCCCAACCCCGGCGTTAATTAAACCGTGGGCCATATTCTTAATATTAGGAAAGTAAAAATAATAAATGAAAACAGATCCCATCTACATATCATACTCGAATATCTCCGAGCCGGTATTATATTGGGGTTCATATACATGTATTTTGCAATAATAAAGTAGGAAGGAGAGACATCTAAATGTCAAAGTTGCAAATATATTAGAAAAAACAAGATCTAAAAGTTTGTAAACCTTATTCGGAATAATCAATTGACTAACTATTATTAAAATAAATTTTTTGTTAATGGATATTAGGAAAAGTGGATATGCAATAGAATTTATTAAAAATTCTTTTTCTCTTTTTTCAAATTTGTTCAAAGGAATTTTAAACATTCCTATAATAAGCTCTTAAAAAAGGAGTTAGTAAATATCCTCTTTGTTTTTTATATTATCAGTTAATTGCAACTATCATTATCTATATTGAATTAAGCATAGATAATATCGTAAATTTGAAAATAATTGTTTTATATAAAATAATATATAAATAATTTAAATAGATTTGGTAATGATAAAAAATGGTAATAAAGTTATTGTAATAGCAACAACAACCTTACTAATAACGTTAATACTTCTTCCATCTACTGTCTTTGCAGAGAATGGTGTTATTCAAATACAAATACGCGGGGCAGGAATAGGAGATAATTTGAAAATTTCAGCTCATACTGATCGAGGTTCGTGGGAATGGAATGACACTTTCACTATAGGTGACAACTTAGTTAAACAAGTGAATGGAATTTTTAGTGGAGATATAATTAATGTATGTATAATAAACCTTAATGATGGAAAAGAAGATTGCTCTTCTGGTACGTTTAACAGTAATGGTAGAGTAGAGATAAATATAGGCCTCGGCTAGTTACTTGCTATCTAAATATCATTTTTATTTTTTATTTTTGCAATAATGACTTTAATTTATGACTTTCTTTAAGAACATTATAACTCAACAGCTAAGAAAATATAATATAAAAATAATAAAATTGGTAATTTATATATTATTAATAACATACCATTTTGATAACATAAATGGCAAGCCCTGTTATTTTTGTTACAATTATTTATAATATTTTTAATAAATTTATCTTTTCATAGAGGAGAAAATAATAAAAGATATAGAATTTTATAGTATATATTTCAAATATGCTAAAAGCTAAATACGTTAAAAGATAGGTAGTATTATATAGTAGAATCTTACTACTGATAAAATAAAAAAAGATGAAATTATGAAAGATGAAAACATGCAATAGCTTAACTGTTGATATTACGATTATATATCTAAAAATGATATAAGATTAATTACTTTATTCCTTTTACTTCTAATAGATAATTCTCACCGAGTTTTGTAAGTGTGCCATTAATTTGGTATTTATTTTCTGGATTAAATTGACTTGTTCCCAAGTCTAATATTCCTTTTATGACTTTGATATTTTCACCATTTTTCTCA
>JAATVJ010000178.1 GCA_014523515.1 Nitrososphaerales archaeon TH1177
ATAACCCGTCATATTAATTTGATTGAAACATTATATGATATTTTTAAGGAATATGATCATTCAAAGATAGATAAAGATATAATAGATTATGTTGAAAAGGAACATAAATTATTAGTAGAGAAATTTGGTGCTAAAATCCTAGAGATAAAAAGAATTAGTAGAGAAAATAGTGAAACACATCACTCATTACAAAATGCTGACTTTTCAATCAATACAATTAAAGAACTTATTATTCAGGGGGAAAATAAAACTCTCGATATTTTAAAGTAACTTATGAAATAATATTCTTAACTATAATTGCATTCTTATTAATAAGTTAAATTTTGTCATAGAAATAATGATTTAAATATATTAGATAACTACAAGTTATTATATCTATATATTTTCTATTGACTAGAACAAAAAATATAAATATTTATAATTAATAATGTATTTGTCGACTAATACATTACCTATTAGTTTATAATATATAGAAAATTACTAAAATAAAATTCACGACCAATAATGCTTTTGTATTTCGTTTTTGAATAGGTTAAGTTAGTGGAGGAGGTAATTTGTCACCAACCAAACATTGACCAATTTTTGTATCCCCTTCTGATGGGTCAAAATCTACTATTTCGTCTAATTGATCACATTTGAATACATCGCCTCCTGAACCACCTGTGAGTCTATCGCTATCTGAACCTCCATCCAATTCATCATTGCCTTCTCCTCCTTCAAGCTCGTCCTCTCCTCTGCCACCATATAATTTATCATTACCTTTCCCACCTTTTATTTCACTATGTCCTCTTTCATCATTTAAAATGTCATCTCCAGCGTCACCACTTAATGTATTATTGCCGGGTCCACCAAATATGGTATCATTACCTTCGGCTCCTTCTATCATATCATCACCTGCTCCTCCTCTCAAAATATCATTTCCTTCTTCTCCATTTATCTTATCGTTTCCTCTTTCACCATAAATCTTATCATCTTCTTCTCCTCCTTTCAAATCATCATCTCCATTTTCTCCATTTAGTTGATCATTACCTTCGCCACCTACTATCTTATCGTCTCCAGAACCTCCAAAGAGTATATCATAACCTTCTTCCCCACTTATCTTATCGTCTCCTGCTCCTCCCTTAATTCGATCGTCTGCAGCAGTGCCATCTATTGTAACATCAACCTTTGGTTTTACGACTTCAGGATCATCTTCAGCCTGTCCACTGACAGGTTGAACTAACATAAATTGTAATGTAAATAATAATATGAAAAAAACAATATAATATTGTAATGAAAATTGATGTACAAAATAACAATTGATAATTTTATATTTTTTTATTCTCATTTTTAGTCCTTCTGTTAATGAAAGATGTTACGTAATTTAAAATATTAGGAAAATTTTTATCATTCATTGGAATATAATTAAGGTGGAAAAAAAATTTATAGTAAAATATTCTCAGTTACCTATTAAAATATCATATTCTTTAATTTATTATATAAACAAATTCTATTTGTATTATTCATCCAGATTTTTCTCTAAATTCATTAATTATAAAATTTTATATAATCAATAGCTTTGGTAATTGAAAATGAGTTCTTTAATCATGTTTTATCTAGTAATAACTAGATGAAATTTTACAATTTAAATCCATTTTCATACAATAACATTAAATTTGGATATTTATATAAACAGATATATTGACCTGATTTTAATATTATAATTTATAAAAGCAAAAAGATGCTAATAAAATAAATGCATATTGAACTAGATTACCTATATGGTTTTATACAGACAATTCCAACATAATGATATTTTAAAACTATAAAATATATTATAGTCAAATGAAAAAGTCAATAATTCGGAATTTTATCATTTACTCAATAACAGTAATCGATAGACCTTAAGAAATATTTTGTTATATCTAGTTGGAATCTTTTGGCTTTATAATATGTTGTTATTGTATATACAATATCCTTGAAATTGAAATAAGAATTTGATAGAACGTAATACTTACCTTGTATCTATAGCATTCTTGTATTACATTTAATCATGGCGATCTTACTGGAAAATATTCTGGTCTGATAGTAAAGCTAAAATAAATAGCCTTCAGGGTGTTGGTACAGGAATGTTTATTGAAGAAGTAAATATTTACGTTCCAATACAATAAATCCCTTTTTTTTAGAAATAACTAATATTGGTTAATCATATACAATAAAAAGTCTTATCAGATAAAAAATACGTTATTATAGTTTATAGTCCATTTGTTGTTGTTATTTCCATCATCTATTATATTTTACAAACAATCAGATTCAAATCCAAAAAAAAATATCCTAACAATAGTATTCAACCCTTGTAATATTTTATGCTAGTTCATTCAATTTTCAGAATATGAGAGATTTAGGTAACATATTCAAAACCTGAATTCAAGTGGGATCGACTATTTTTGATTTTTTTATATTTTACTTTAACGAAACCATTTCTAATAATAGTAGTGCCAAATCATTTTGTTACTCTAACAAATTTATATCCAGATTTCTCTAATTTTTCTTTAATTTCTTCTTTTGTTATTGATGACGAATCATATTCTACTATAACACTATCAGTCATATAATTAATATTTATTCTCTTTACTGCTGTTTCATCCTTTATTTGTTTTTCTACAATCGGTTTGCATGTTATACAATACATGCCAACTACCTTAAAGAATGCTTTTTCTAATTTTTATTATATATCTTCTCCTATTACATGTAACCATGATACTGTATATATCATAAATGTAAAATAGTTCTAAAAGAAAGTATTCCAAGATGTGGAACAAAAAGTTATAGAATATTCTTCTCCACATCAGATCAAAATAATAACCAAGATAACACATCATCATTAAAAAAAGGAAAGGATATTATTTTAACAATAGCAATTAAAATAATAAATAAAAAAAAGATTCTTATTTTTTAGTTCATTTCATATGGGCTGCCATTTTCGTACGGATTTGAATTCTCAGTGTATGGGTTTCCATCAACATATTGATCTAGATAAAATTCACTCTCATAATGGCCATAATATCCACCATATCTATCTGGATTATATTCTGGCGGGCCAGGTGAATAATAGCCATTCATCATCGGTGATGAGTAACCATCTTCTTTTTCTGGTGGATAATCCATATATGATCGTTCTTCTCTTTCGTATCCTTCTCCTCCTGTTTCAGCAGCAAACACATCAATCATCTTTGTTAGTGGTATTGTTGTTGTAATATTAAATATCAAAAAAGTACCCAACATTATCGCTGCTAAAATGATTGTAGAGTTTATTCTATTCATTTCTTAACTAAAAATGATATAAAAAATAAGAGATATAAGTTGAATCCAAATAAATTATATAACAAGTCTATCTATTTATGTTATTAATTTTAAATAAGTTTCTTTTTTTATATTTTAAGAATATTTGATTAATATATATTATTTTTAGGAAAAAATTTCTGATCAAGGATGATGTTAGATAACAGCCAAAGTTTGGTTACTGGTATATGAATTTCGGTATCTAAAAGGAACAGATAAAAAGACAAACAAGAACAATATTCTAAGAAATGCATCCAATAATAGGTCTGAATGATATAGAAGATTCATCTAATGATGAAGGCAGTAGTAGTTATCAAAATTTAGATAAATTGGAAGAACGAACAATAACAACAGAATCAAAATCTTACAAAGACGATAGTATTCTTTTTAATACGAAATGGTAAAATAAAAAAAGGATACTTGAAGTAAAAAAATCACAATTCAAAAATTGTTCATCTGATTCTTAGTCATTTATAAGAACCAATCTCTTTAATTGCAAAGATCAAGAAATTCGGCCATATTGATGATTATGTTATTCAATTAGTACTATGGTTTGTTTTCTCTTTTACTATATATTATCTCTAATTTTTAAATATTTTATTATGAATAAATATAATACTAGAACGTAGACAAGTAGTTCATTCTGCCATAACCTTATCTCTCTGTTGTTCTCAATAGGCTATGGCTTTTTATTATAAAAAGTAATAATCATAATAGTACTCTTTTTCTAAATCATTCAATAACAAATATTCTCTAAATTTATCTAAATATTCGAAATCTAACCGATATATATTATATAGTACAATAAGAATTATAATGGAAAACGATAAAGACATAAAGATTGAAACAGAAGAAGATGTAGGATTAGATGATAAAATAAAAGCAGGAGCAAAAGCAGTAGGTAAAAAAATTGAAGACCCTGATAGAGATATGGGAGCCGAATACGAAGCAGAAAAAGCAAAAGAAAGAGTTGTTGACTGACAAAGTAGTAGAATTGATTTTACAAAATACTAGTAAATATCTATTTATGCTATAACAGATAGAAATTATCCTACTACCATTGCATAACAAATTTTTACCTTTATTTTTTTATCTTTTGATTCTTTAATTAAATGAGACTGGGTCATATTTCGATGAACAAATATTATCATATCTATAATTAATATATTTAGTTATTATGTTCCTAGCATGTATTTGATTGTTCTTGGATTCTTTTTATTGATTTTGCAATTATAATACACA
The DNA here is from genome assembly GCA_014523515.1 of Nitrososphaerales archaeon TH1177. Lineage (GTDB taxonomy): Archaea > Thermoproteota > Nitrososphaeria > Nitrososphaerales > Nitrososphaeraceae > TH1177. Next base: position 4,564 of record JAATVJ010000178.1, read on the forward strand.
AGTATCTGA
>JAATVJ010000021.1 GCA_014523515.1 Nitrososphaerales archaeon TH1177
AAATCAGTTTCTAATTTAATTATTTTGTCAGTAATGGTGTCTGTAAATCTATTATTGTCTAATGCAAAGTACTTTTTAGGTATTCTTTCTGCACTAACATTAGGTGTATTGTGGATTTCTTTATTAGGAATATACTATAACCCATATTTTCTAATGCTCTCTGACATATTACATCGGATATTTTTTTGATACTCTATCATTAATTGTGACATTAACTTCAATAATAAGTTTATTGCCAATTATTAAATCAAGGGTAAGATTGTTAAATCCTATATGCCAAATGACTTGACTGTATTTGAATGGAATATTTTTTTGACCATATTATTCCTCTCAAAGTCAATTCAGATTCTTGAAGCCGGTGGATTTAAATTATTCAATTATTTATTCATTTATAATTAGGCTTATCTTTAAAACTTTTAAAGGCCATTATATTAAGTGCACAATTTAGATCTTCAAGAATCTGTTTATTTTTGTTGTTAAATATTTTAGCTTTAGTTAATTAATAGGTCAGGTGTTTCATTTTTTATTAATATTTTCTTTATCTCTTAATCATAAATATATTCTATTTTAATTAAATTGATCTACAAATTATCTGTAATGATAACAAGATTTCTACAAAAGCATCTAATTTCTTTAGTAATATTGTGACTAGTTGTTATCCATAATTACATTGGGATTTTTTGATTAATTTACTTAAAGTAAAATCTAAAACATTTCGGAAAATATTATTAGTATAATTTGTAACTTTTATTCGCATTATTGTGATAAGTTTAAGTTATAATTAATCGAAGTATCTGACATTTATAAAATATTAGAATGAAAGGTTATATTACATTTATCGTTCCATGCATCCAAGGATGTAAAGTACAACCAAATTCAAAGGTACCAATTTTATCAAATTGATATGTGAAGGCTCCATTTTGCCTTAATAGTGAATCAAATAAAAACTTCCCTTTACTAGTGATAGTATGAGGTATTTTTTCCTCGTTTATCCATGTTATTGTTTCTCCCTTGTTTATTATAATTTTGTCTGGATTAAATGATCTATTAGTTGCAGGATGAAAGGATCCTTTTGGAATATGAATAGTTAATTCAGACTTGTAATCATTATGATTGCTTATTGTTCTAATCTCATTCACCTCATCTGTCGATATTGATTTTTTGAAATTATTTGTATGACTGTCGATAGTTGAACTGGATTGAAGAGTTTTACTACTTATATAGTTTATAGGTTTTTCCTGTTCCTGAGCTAGAAGAAAATTATTATTCTTTTCAAATTCCAGCAAGAGCAAAGTTATGGATAACCCTATGCCTATTGCAAGAAAGATACTATATTTAAAAAATCTGTTATTCATAGGGAATAAAAGAGCATTCTTTTAATTAAATAGAAGGTATCTGATCAAAGCGGTTGCAATTGTTTGTATTATGATTCTTATATCATTAGTAATCAGGTCATTAAAATTATTTAGGAATTTAAATTAATGTATCTAAATAACAACTTGGTCAAATTTGTTCTATCTAAAATTATAATAATATTGTAAGTTTCTTAAATTTAATAGACTTGATAATAAAAAAAGAGATTATTAACTTATTGGGTCTCTTGAATATTTAATTTTTAAAATCAATAAGAAGGTATTAATTGCTACTGCAATCGAATTTGCTATAGATATCAGTAAATCATTTATACCTATTCCATAAATTACCCATAAGCTAAGCCCAATTATTAATACTACCACTAACCAAATTGATACATCATCTGTTTTTCTTGTCTTTAGTGCTTTAATTATCTGAGGAATACTGCTGGATACTGCAAAAACAGTAGCCATTATACCTATAATAGTTACTATAATAGTTGGCAACTTTCAACTATTCTATAATATTATAATATTATTGTTCTTTTAAAATTGTAGATTAGAAAAATTTATAATGGAAAGTAAATTTTCAGTATCAATTTTCCTAGTCTTGGCTGAAATAAAACAAGGTATGATAATCAATGTAAATTCATTTATATTCTAATTATTATTAAATAGATATAAAGATCATATAATTATACTTAATTAATCTTGTTTCATAATGTTTTAGATAACTTTTTTGAACGTATTTCAATAATATACTTTAAACTAAAGAATATTAATAAAAATTGAAGTATATATCCACCTATAATTAAAACAATTGCATTTAATGGTTTAGAGAAAGTCAACATTAAATTTACATGTGGGGGAGCAAGGGAATTACCAATAATTACCAGCATTGCAATAGGTACACACGCGTATACCGTCTTATTATATCCTTTCCATATAAAAAAAGTGAGAATAATAAAAGATGCTTCCAATGCTAATGCTCTATCAAAAAACTTTGGATTTCCAAATGGAATAGCAATAAAACCTACAATAACTATAGAAATTAGGACACTCAGTGTTATTTTTTTTGAATCCATATCAATTATTTCTAAGACTATAATTTAAGGTAATTATTATATTTGAAAAAAATATAATAATATTTGAATTCCTTTTTTTTATAAAATTGATACTTAAAATATTATAGGATTAAAATGAGTTGACAAAGGATTAAGGTATTCAGAGAATATTATGGAATTATTAATTAATTATTATCTACAAGAATTTTCTGAGAAATGAAATTAAATAATGAGAATTGTTAGGGATAATTTACAAGACTAAATGTGTTATCATTATGATTACTAAAGTTTGAGCTTGATTTTGTCAATTAATACTGCTTAAATGATTTAAATGAGGAAGTATAAAGAAAATGTCTTGACACTTAATATTGCAGTATTAGTAAAACTAGAGCCGGATTTCTCAGAAGGCAGTGTTAGTTATAACCCAGATGGAACTCTAAATAGAGCAGAAACAAAGAGTAAATTGGGAGCTCATAGTGCTATCGCATCAATGGCTGCATTTTATACCAAAGTGAGATATGGAGGTCATATTTCAGTCTGTACTATGGGTCCTCCGATGGCAGAAATTGCTCTAAAGGAAGCTCAAGAACTTTGTGATGCTGATGATCTATATCTATATAGTGACCGACTATTTGCAAGTGCTGATACTTTAGCCACAGCAGAGGTTTTGAATAATGGAATAAAGAAGATGAATAATGGTAAACAAATGGACATTGTATTTTCGGGTCATCGTGCATCTGATGGAGAAACTGGTCAAACAGGGCCACAGACTGCATGGAAATTAGGATTTACTTTTTTAGGAAATGTAATTGATTTTGATATAGATCTGAAAAACAGATTTGTTATTGCAAAAAGAATCGTTGCTTTGCCAGGTCTTTATGATGTAATAGAAGAAATTCAGGCACCTCTTCCTGTATTTATTGCAATAGATCCCCTGTACAAACCGGTATTCAATACCCTGTCTCTTAGATTGACTTCTTCAAAATATTCCAAAGAAGCAAAACGTAGAGCCCAAAGTTATAAAACTTACCTAAAAGTTCTAAACCATGAGAATCTAGAATTAGATCCTAAACTCGTTGGGTTGCCGGGATCTCCAACAATTGTTCATAAAGTTGAAAAGATTCCAAAAGCCAGAACAAATAGAAGTGCAGAATTAATAGAAGGAACAAATCGTGAAGGGATAGTAAATACAGTAACTAAACTCTTACAATTAATACAAAAATAAATAGGTGATACTAATATGATTATGTTAAATAAATTAAGAAATAATTACAAAACAAATATTATAAAAGAAAAATATAGACATTTATTTGTGATAATTGAATCAATTCACAATAATATAGTTCCAGCAAGTCTTGAAATGTTAGGAGAGGCAAGAAGACTAATGGATCATTTTAATTTAACATATAATTCAAATGAAAAAGTTATTGCTATTCTTTTAGGTGATGGTATAAAGGATTTATCACAAGAACTTATTTTTTACGGTGCCGATGCCGTGATATATGCTGATGATCCAAATTTAAAATATCCAATTAACAAAATTTATACTAAAGTAATCTCTCAAATAGCAACTGATTCTAACTCCCTTGAGGAAATTTCACCAGAGTATGTATCTGAATTTAAAAAACCAAGATATATGTTCTTTTTAGCAGATAGTATAGGTAGACATTTATCAGCAACAGTATTAGCAGAATTAGATTCAGGTCTAGCTTCAGATATAAATAAATTGGTAATAAGTAATTTAGAAATAAAACATCAACATAAAACAAATGGAAAAGCCATTAGCTACCAAAAAATCCTCGAAATGTATAGGCCTGATTTTTCTGGATTTCTTTGGACAACTATATTATGCCTTGATAACAAAAACCCTGAAATCGAAAAAGAATTCCATCCACAGGCATGCAGTATTATTCCAGGAGCTTTTCAGCCAATTATAAAAGATACAAGAAGAACAGGAACAATAGTTGAGTACAAACCCAAGTTTGATCAAGATGACCTAAAAATAAAAGTTTTGAAACAAGAACTTACTAAAAATCCATTTCAGTTTGAAAATTATAAAGTTATTATTAGTTTTGGGAGAGGAATTAAAGAAAATCCACAAGATAATATTAAACTTATAGAAAAATTAGCCAAATTCTTGGATGCACAAATAGGAATATCATTACCAATATCAAAGAAAATTTTTCAATTAAATGAAAAATATGATTCATTATATATAACTCCTAATAGAGTTATTGGAACAAGCGGTATAAGAGTCACTCCTAAAATTTATATCGCGGTTGGAATTAGTGGAGCTATACAGCATTTAGAAGGAATGAAAGAATCTGACTTTATCATTGCTATAAATCCAGATGAAAATTCACCAATCAAGGATGTATGTGATATATTTATTAAAGGACGAATGGAAGATGTGATCCCAATTCTTCTAGAAGAATTAGATAAACAATTGGGACAAATAAAAGAAGAAAAAGAAATCAAAGTGAATACATATGGAAAATTGTGAGGTAACCGTAGTTGGAGGTGGCTCAGCAGGATTAGCTGCACTTAAACACCTTTCTAGTTTAGGTAAACAAGCTGTTTTATTGGAAGCTGGTAAAGAGATTGGTTCTAAGAACGTTTCAGGAGGTATTTTATATTCTAAAAAACCAAATAATGGAAAAGTGTACAATGTTGAGGACATTTATGGAGAAAGGTTTCTTACAGAATCACCATACGAAAGACTAATTACTAAATATATTCTGAATACTACTTCAAAAGATAAAGTCTTTTCTATAGATTTAACTGAAGCACACAATTACCAAACAAATTTTGGATGTTCCGTACTTTTAAATAAATTAAATTCATGGTTTGCAAGAGAAGCTCAAGAGTCAGCAGAAAAACATGGTGGAGGGATCATTAGTGGGGTACATGTAAGGTCTTTAAGATGGGATGAAAATAGGTCAAAAATAATCGTAGAAACTGATGAACTTGAAGAATTTGAAACAAAAGTAGTAATTGCTGCTGATGGTGTAAACTCTGAGATTGCAGAAATAGTAAATGCAAGAGAAAAATTTTCTCCAAATGAATTATATCAAGGAGTAAAAGTTATCGTAAAGTTACCAGAAAAATTAATTGAAGAACGTTTCAATCTAA
>JAATVJ010000179.1 GCA_014523515.1 Nitrososphaerales archaeon TH1177
TAATTCTTTAACAATAGGTATAAAATTTGTGAATGAATTATCATTTTGTATAATATTATACAGTATAATATACCAAATTAGTACAATTAAAGATTATTAAAAGGTCAAATATATTAGTTAATATGTTCTTTTAATTTAAAATTTATAAACTAATATAAATTAGTATCTCCCTACTAATCTCTATATCCATTAATATCTAAAAATTACTTATATATCATATTATAGGACAATAAGATAAAAGAGTATATTCATTTCCAAAATATAGCATTTTGATAGAAGATTGGCAATAACAAACTAGATATCATTGATTACAACAATTGAATTAATAAAGGTAAATTCAATAAAATCATAAATTTAATTCCATTTGATCGTTAATTAGAAAACTGCAAAGGGAATTGGGATTAGAAATGTCTAATTTTGATTTTTTTTTTGGGGGTTTGTACTATTATAATTATTAATCAGAATAACAAATTTTAATTTGAAAATATCTATATATAAATATCTACCTTAAAAAGATAAAATCTATAAAATATCAATTTTACAAGTTATAGGAAAATGATCACTGTATCCAGATGGCTGTCTTGATTTAGTTTCATTTCCCTCTATAATACTATTATTAATATCATTTTTTATTCTATCAAATTCAAAAGACATAGGTCTTTGTTTAAATTCAAATGGAATTAATCTTTCATTACAAGTATCCTCTTGTTCAAATCTGCTTTCAGGTAAATTTTCACCTAATGTTATACCTTTAGTATATATATTTATAGATTTTAGATTCATTTTTAGTCCTTGTTCTCCAACTAATAAACCACGAGATATTATAAATTGGTCAAACAGATTAAATGAGTTTGTCTTCCGAAAATACAAACTGCCATTAGGATAAATATTCCACATGCAATTAAATAAAACTGATGGTTGTTCTAAGTAAATTTGTTTATAAGTTTTATCTCTATTTTTAAAATCTTCTTTTGCTAATCTAAAGATTCTTTTCCATTTACGTAATAAACTTTTGTCTGGTGTTGCATATAGATATTTCATAATACTTTTATCAAATGGCTCATCATTAAAGTCGCCCATTACTAGAATATTTATGTTCCATCTTTCTTCAAGTTTTTCTAATACTGTTTTTCCTTCATGAGTTGAATAAAAATTATTTGGGAATTTCTCTATTTCCATTTTTGGATATTTTAAAATAGAGTCAACTATTTTTCCACAATGTTCGGCAGTCATATATCTAGAATATTCTGTATCCATAGGTTCGGAATAATCATCTCTGCCTCTTCTCGATGGCCAATGATTTACTAAAACATTTAGTTTAGTATTATCCTCCAAGACTCTAAGCTTTGCATAAAAAATATCTCGAGTAGGAAATCTAAAATTTATCATATATCCACGACCATCGATTTGCTCAAAGATCTTATTAGAATAAATTAAACATGTGTCAATCCCCCTCAAATCAGGACCTTTGTGATATGGTATTAATTTACCATCTACATTCGTTCCAGCTATTTGATAATCATCTCTTCCCAATAATTTTTTTAATCCATCTATTAGTTTTTCAGCTAAAAAAACATTTTCAATTTCACATATCCCTATTAAATCAGGACCATTATCAAAAGTTGTTTTAATTATATTTGTTAAATTTTGTATCTTTATATCACGAACTTTTTCATTCCAACCTTTATTTGGAGTAAATTCAAGGTTTGACGAAATCTCATTAGGTTGAATATCAAATAAATTTCCTAAATTCCAAAAGGCGACATTAATATTATTCTTCAATTTAATAACAAGATTTTATTAAATATATATATATAAAATTTATAGACATTGTTAAAGAATTAAAGTTTTATTATATTTATACATATTATCACTATACTTAATTAATCACTACAATTACAGTAATTAACAATTATAAAGGGGTTTTCAAAATGAAAAAAGATAATTGTTATTAAATAGTAATAGATCCTTCTTCATTGTTTCAGACAATTTATGGATAGTATTGCCTATTTATAACTGCATTTAGAATAATAATTGCACCTATTATAAAAAAATTTTATTTTTTGTTATATTCAGTGTAGAATCAAAAAAAAATTATTTTTGAATTAGTTTTGCTCGTCTATATGCTTTTCCAGATCACTGCAATATCTATTGTCAGCCAAGAATGCAAGCTTAGAATTAATATCATCTAATTCTAAAGTTAAGGATTTTTCAAGTATTAGATTGGGTAGAAAATTTTGTTTAGTTTCATTCAATTTATTTTCGAGATCAAGTTTTTCATTTTGTAGTTTTGTAAATGCTTGACAAGTTCCGACTAAATGTGATTCTGTTGTTGAATCAGAATTCTGAGCTGTTACTGTTGGAGCAAGAGAAAACATTGAAAAGAAAAGGATCACGATAATAGATCTATAGAAAATAAGAGACTTTCCTTCTGTATTCATACTGTATCTATTTTAAAATATATATATATTCTCACTATTATACAGATCTATAATAATTCTACTACGATGATGATTATTTCAATGTAATAACAACAACCTAATTCCTATTATTAGTTAGATATGAAAAAATAAAAAAGGTACATCAAATATAAATAATTTTAACAAATGGGAATAGATCTAAAACCAATTTTAACTACCTGTCCAATAAAATCAGCTGATTTATCAGGTAAAATAATTGCAGTAGATGCATATAATACGATTTACCAGTTTTTAGCAATAATTCGTGGTCCGACAGGAGAATCTCTTACTAATAACAAAGGTGAAATAACAAGTCACCTAAGTGGCTTATTTTATAGAAATATTAATTTCTTAACTGAGAACATAAAATTGGTATATATTTTTGATGGAAAACCTCATTCACTAAAATTTAAGGAGATAGAAAAAAGAAAGGAATTAAAACAAGAAGCTATACAAAAATATCAAGAAGCATTAGAAGAGGGTAGATTGGAAGATGCTAAAAAATATAGTCAAGGTACAGTAATTTTAACGGATAAAATTATTGAGCAATCCAAGATAGTTTTAAAATTGTTAGGAATTCCTGTTATTCAAGCCCCCTCAGAGGGAGAAGCAACTGCATCAATTTTAACTAAAGATGGAATGGCATATGCCTGCGCAAGTCAAGATTACGACTCTTTGCTTTTTGGAGCTAAAAGACTTATTCGTAACCTAACAATAAGTGGAAAAAGAAAAATTCCTAACAAAAACAAATATGTAAATATAGAACCAGAAATTATACATCAATCACAGATTTTAGAATCTACAAAATTAACACTTGAACAATTAGTAGATGTAGGTATCTTAATTGGAACAGATTTTAATCCAGGTGGTATTCCAGGTATAGGTCCTAAAACTGCACTTAAACTAATAAAAGAGAATGGCAAATTGGAAAAAATCGAAAAAATAAAAGAAAATTTAAATGATATTCCATATCA
>JAATVJ010000180.1 GCA_014523515.1 Nitrososphaerales archaeon TH1177
AAGTAGCCAATAAATATGATGATTTTACAGATGGATTAATTGTAGCCAGTGGATGCTATTACAATGTTTCTACCTTAAAAAAAGAATTTACTATATTTAAAGAAATTTTTGAAAAGCCTATTAGATATGTTGTCTATCCTACTATAACATATAACTATTCTAGACAAGGATACAATCCTCCGACAGACCGCCTTATACAGGCTACTTTATCCATAGCATCCAATTCTGCTGATGGACTAATTATTTGGCACGATATAGATAAGCCAGTAATACAAGAGTATTTGGATAAACAAGATAATAAAAAATATCTAGCAAAAATATCAAAGATGGAAGAATTACAGATTAATGATGAAAAAATAACTACAGCTAATTCTAAAAAAAAGTTATTGAATACACCAAATGCTGAACAATATCTTAACTGTCAAGAATGGTCTAACAGATTTAATAAGGCATATGATAAATGGAAAGATTTATCTCAACAAGAAAAAGAAAAGGACAAATGGAAGAAAGAGATATTACAAATAATAAGGAAAGATAAAAAAATATAATACAGAAAAATTATATAGATAGCGAGTATTTATAGTAGTTCTATAAAATATTAATTTAACAAGCATTATCTTTTTACATAAATTGACATTGGTAACTTTCTTCTAAACAACTATTACATCTGGAATTAATGCCAATAGTGGTACAAAAATAAGAGTCTATTGTTGTAGTAATAAAGAAGATAATATTTAAGATTAACTGTATATCGCAATAATGATAATAATAAAATAGAATTTTTTATTACTTTAACAGTTTTTTTACAGTATTTGTAAATATCTTTTTATCAACTGGTTTTATCAATATTTGTTCTTTGGATAAACCGGGAACGAAAGTTAATAACTCATCCAATATATCCAAAGCTGTTACAAAAATAATCTTAATTGTAGGGTCTATAGCTTTTATTTGTTGTTGTAATTGAAAGCCATTCAAATCTTTCATTCGTATATCAAGTACTATTAATAGGTCATTAAAATCTGAAAGGTCTCTAATATAATTGAGTGCAATAGAAGGATCTGTAAATGAAGTAATATTATAATCGTAAGCTCTTAAAAACATTCTAAAAGTAAAAAGGTCATCTGCTCATCATCTACTATAATTACTCTTTTGGCACTATTTTTCTTATGAAAGAAAAATCTTTTTTCATTTTCTTTAAATGAACTTAATTGTTTTTTAGTTAAAAAATCTTTTTTATTGTTCTTTGTAATGTGCATTGCACAATTATTTGTCCTTCTAATATTATATGTAGAATATCTATTAGTTTCTGTTATTTTATATTCTCCACTACTTGTAAAATAATAATTATTAACAATGGCAGCAACAGTAGGGAAGGATTTCAGAATCCTATATAAATTATCTCCAATAATTATCTCATTTGGAACAGACAAAGAAGAAGAAGAATTTATCTTTGAACAAAGATTTATAGTTGAACCAAATAAATCCATTTGACTATAACCGCCAACTAAAGCTAAATCTACAACGCCATAATCCATACTAATTCTATAGTTGAATGGTGGCAGATGTTGCTTAGACAATTCGTTGTTAATCTTATATCGCTCGTCTAAAATTTTAAAACAACATTCAATACCATTTTGAAAAGAATTTGCATCATTGATATCAGATGTTTTAGGAAAGTAAAATAATAGACAATCACCAATGTTTTTTATGACTTTACCGTCACTACTACTAGAAATTAAGTTAGATACTGAATTTATAAATGTAGAATAATATTTTCTGATAGTTTCTAAACCCTCCATTGCAGCAATATTTTTAGTTGAATCTACCAAATCAATAAAACCTACGCAACTTTTTATAGAGTCACCTGAAAATCTTATTTCTTTAGAAGAAAAATTTTTCATTTAGTTTACTCCCAAACTTACTAATTAAAAAAAATGTTTCCGTAGTACCTATACGGTAGTCTTTTGTATCATAGAATAAAGGATTGTTAAGAACTAGTAGTATTTACCTCTTTATTATAGCTATTAACTGATTTTATGTAATTGGTATTTATTTTTGCGAAAGCCTTCACATTATCACGTGTTTGTTCAAGTGCTGTGTTATATACTCTCATATTTGATGCTAGAGCATTGTTTATTAAATTGTTGGTAGTTAACAGGTAATTTGTAAAATTATTTACAATTACTGCGTGATTTTCAGCAATTCTTTGTGGATTATACAAATCCCATAATCTATTGGAGAAGTTTACATTATTATTTCGGTCTCCATGTGATTGAAAAGAACCTACAACTTGTTTTTCTGCTTCAATAAAGTCAGAAGCAATAGCTTTTATAGTTTGAATAGTTTGTTCTTGATATTCAGCAATACGTTGTGTATATTGTGGAATTTCTTGTTTAGCTTCGTCTGTACTTCTTTTTATATTATGTAAGATGTTATCTAGTATCTTATTTATTGCATCTTGTTGTTGATTTAAGGTGTTATTTATTCTTTCATTGAAATTATTATAGTCTTTATTAAATTTAGTTGTATATTTTTCATTAAATTCTGGTTCATTTACAGCTATATTTTCTTTTATTTCTTTTCTTGCTGACATGTGTATACCTATGTTACTAAGGTATATAAATCCATGCAATGATGTCCATTTAGTAGTCATATTTATGTAGGTATATATAATACATTTATTTGTATAATTGGAAGGAATATATTTTATAATACAACAATAATAAGCAGAATTATGTATGCCTTACTATTTGACATATACAATTCAGATGTCTTGTAAATTTAATAGTTCATCATAAAAGATGAATAGCTAAGTATTGATATTGATATAGAAAGGTGAAATACAATTAGGAGGGAATAATACCGATATCGTTGCGGGCCCGTCGGGAGTGGAATTGTCCATGTAGTAGGGTTCTACTAACATATATTTAGCTTTTTAGGTACATATTAACATATTCTAACGAAATAGAGTAGGTATCTGGATTTAGACTGAAAGATATTTGTTCACTAATATTTTCGTACAACTATATGCCTTTCTCCATTTTTAGCTACAATTTCAAATTCTATTTTGGAATTGTAAGAATTAAGAAATTCTTTTATTGGCTCATAGTAGTTAGAGTTTTCTAAAAGATTATGAATCTCTATCAAAAGTGAAATGTTATTGCTTTTAGATAATATGTTTTTGGCGTCTTTTAACATCATATTCTGCTCCTTCTACATCAATTTTTATCCAATTTACTTCCTCGTGTTTTACTCCATTTGATTGTAAAAGATAATCAAGTGTATTGGCTTGAATCTCTACAAATTTTGTTTCCCCATGGGCTCTATCCAGCATTACTGTATTATATTTTGTGTGAGAGAATTCTTCTTCTTTGCTTGGTAAATATAACTTAATCTTGTCTTCTTTGGAATATGCAGCATAATTGAATGTCATAACATTTGTCAATTTATTAAGTTGAATATTGTGATTCAATATATCAAAATTATCAGGAGCTGCTTCAATAGCAACTACCTTTCCACTTAACCCAACACTTTTTGATGATATTAATGTATAAGGACAATATGTGCACCAACATCTATAACAATATCTCCTTTTTAGGAGTAAACTTATGTTCTATAATATTATCTTCATGAAATGTCATAATTTGAAAATCATCTTTATTATTCCTGCAATAGAATTCATAATTGTATTTCGGCATTTTAAATTTTAGCAATGTAGAATCTTTTTTCCAAAAGTTTAAAGATTTATTCCACAATGTCCCAAAATAATCCCTTTTCTACAAGTAGTTTATTGCTTCTTTTTTTACCTAAAGATAAAGTGGTAAAGCTTAGACTTAAATAACTAAACTTTACAAAAAATATTAAGACTTTATCAGATAAAGTTATTCCTTCTGATTTCTTTAACCATGAAATGTACTTTAGTGCCAACGAAAAAGAAGACTGCATTATTAAAAATTAAGTATATAAAGTATTTGACTTATGCTATATATAGAGATAGAATATTTTGATACTAAATTTTACAATATAATATTTCGGCTTTATCAATATCTTTTTTATTGTAATCTCAATATATGAATAAATTATTATTTTTCATTGTCATAATAAAAATTCTCTTAAATTTTACAATCAAAAATTCAGTTAAAATTAATTTTATTTTATCAGAAGTAATACCTATAGAGGTGCAAAAATAAGAGTCTAATTTATAGTAAAGAGGTTATTATTTAAAAAATACTTATCAATGCTCTAATAAATTAATACAACTTTTTCGGCACCATTTTCTATATTTTTTAAATAATAATATTATATGAAGTTAAAAATGGGATTTATTGACTATAAAGAGGTAGATTGAAAAAGTAATGATAATAATATTATACTTTTCTTTTTATGGACTGTAAATTATAGAACTATTCATAGCAATTGGCAGTATATTATTGGTTTCAGGAATTATTATTTGTGGTTATAGTGTTGAATCTTGATTATCATTTTGTGAGTCATTACCCTCGTTATCATCATCTCCATCATCTTTGTCGTTGTCATCGTCATTATCATTGTTGTTGTTCTTATCATTATTATCAGGATAATTACAAGGTGTAGTTATACAAATTATATCGCCATCATTATTGTTATTCTTATCATCTCCATCATCTTTGTCGTTGTCATCCTCATTATCATTGTTGTTGTTCTTATCATCCTCATTATCATTGTCATCAAATAACCATGGTTTACATATTTTTGGGTATCTATCAGAGTCATCTGGGTCATCACATACATAGTCCTCATAAGCTGCTTTTTCCTCATCATCTTCAATCTCACATATGTCTTTTTTATCATCCCATTCTCCTCCATAATCTTTACAATACTCTTTTGGCTTATTTTCTTCAACTGCATATGATATTGTTGGTGATGCAATCATTGCAGCAGAAAAGAATAATATAATTACAAGAATGGCTATCTTTGGTTTAGTAATCATTATAATATTTGTATTATAAATTTAGATTATAATTGTTGTTTTCGAACAATAATATGTCTTTCTCCATTATCATAAACTTTTTCAAACTCTATTTTGAAATTATAATTATTTGAGACTGGGTCATATTTCGATGAACAAATATTATCATATCTATAATTAATATATTTAGTTATTATGTTCCTAGCATGTATTTGATTGTTCTTGGATTCTTTTTATTGATTTTGCAATTATAATACACAAGTATCTG
>JAATVJ010000022.1 GCA_014523515.1 Nitrososphaerales archaeon TH1177
ATTTACTTTTAATTCAACATCTAGATTATCATCAGACTTGTCGATAGTAGAAATAGGAATATCTTGTTTAGCCTCTTCACCATTTATGAAACCAATAACTCGTATGAATTTTGTATTTTCCAAATCTATATTCTCTAAATCAATATTGGCTTTAACTACTAGTTTGTCTTCTTCGTCTTCTTTCTCTTCATCTTTATCATCGTCATCATCGTCTTCTTGTGCAAAAGATAATCCATCTGATGGTAATAACAATATGGCAGTTACAAAGGATAAAACAATAGAAAGATATAGAATTTGAATACAAGGATTCTTCTTTTTTATTTTCATAAGGATAAACAAAGATGACACTCTTTAATAATTGTATTTGAAAAATAGATTTAGATTTGCTATAAATTTGATCTAGATGGATATGGAGAAGGAGGAATTATCTTTCTAAAGTTGACTAAAATATTTAAAAATAAACATTATTAAAAAGGCATAAAGCAGATGTATTTTCCCTTTTTTTATTTTGTAATTTAAATTCATATAATATATCTCCTGACCTAGTAAATATCTTCCTAATAGTATATTTCCTTGATCTCTAACCTCTACATTAAAAAAATGTATTTACTCGCTATCTAGTTAGTTATAATATCCTTCAAACATTTTTTGATTTATCTTCTAGATCATACGATAATGTAATTGAAGGAAGAGCAAAATTAGTATTAGGTAAAAGTAATACAAATGAAATATTTTATATACACAAATATAGATACGAATGTTAAACTAACTTTTTAAAAACTTTATTCTCCAATATTTTTATAATAGTGAATGAAGTTAATATCTTTTAAAAAGAAAATATATGAATTTCTAAAGAGATGTATATAGATAAATATAGAAATTTAATGAAAATATTTAATATATTAATAATAGTAGAAGTAAACTAGTGAGAAATGAGAAAAAAGAAGAGTATTGGAATATTTCAAATCAAATTCTTCTTAATATATTAAAGACTAGTCCAAATGGACTATCTTCTATTGAAGCAACAGAAAGATTATCTAAATACGGACACAATATTATAAATACTCACAGGAAAACAAATTCATCATTGTCATTATTTATATCACAATTAAAAAATCCTATTATAATTATATTTATTTGTACTGCATTACTGACATTAATACTTAATGAAGTAGAAGATGCTTCTATAATCCTCTCAATTGTTCTTATTAGTTCATTTCTTGGTTTTTGGAAGAAAAAAAAAGCATCAAATGCAATTGATAAATTATTATCAACAATAAAAATAAAATCAACGGTTTTACGAAATGGGATAATTGAAGATATTCCAATTGAATATATTGTGCCTGGTGATATAGTTATTCTCAATTCTGGTGATAAGATTCCTGCTGATTGTAAAATCCTAGAATCAAAAGACCTTTTTGTTAATGAATCAACATTAACAGGGGAAACATATCCTACTGAAAAATTAGACTCAATAATATTATCCAAAGATACTTCTCTACGAAACAGAACAAATTCTCTGTTTATGGGTACTTTTGTAGTAAGTGGTACTGCAAAGGCTCTAGTAATACATACAGGAAGAAATACTGAACTAGGTGCAATTTCTAATAGATTGATTAGTAGGCAAGATGAAACCGAATTTCAGAAAGGAATAAAGAGATTTGGCTATTTTCTAGTAGAAATTACTCTTCTTTTGGTAATTAGTATATTGGTAATTAATGTATATTTAGGACGTCCTGTATTGGAATCATTTCTTTTTTCTCTAGCACTTGCTATTGGATTAACACCTCAACTTTTGCCTGCAATTATAAGTGTCAATTTGTCTCATGGTGCAAAACGTATGGCTAAAGAAAAAGTTATTGTAAAAAGACTTGAATCAATTGAGAACCTTGGAAGTATGGATATACTTTGTACTGACAAGACGGGTACTATAACTACAGGAGAATTGAAAGTTCATTCATTTCTTGATATTAATGGAAATAATAATGAAAAAGTATTTTTATATGCATATCTTAATGCAATTTATGAGACAGGTTTTGACAATCCTATTGATAAATCCATAAAAGATTACAAGAAATTGGACATATCTTCTCGTTATTTAAAAATAGATGAAATACCATATGATTTTGTTAGAAAAAGATTAAGTATTGTTGTATTAGATAGACATAGTGATAATTCGTTACCAACAAATTCAGAATCTAGGAATATACTAATAACTAAAGGCGCTCTTCCTAATATCATTGATATATGTTCTTTTGTGGAACTGACTGATGGTAAAATAGAAAATATCTATAAATTTAAGGGAAAAATAAAAGACACATTTAAGGAATTAGGAGATAAAGGATATCGAGTTATAGGAATAGCCTATAAATTGTTAGAAGAAGAAAAGAAACCAACAACAAAGCAATTGTTGTCCTTAATTCCATCTCAAAGTTCTAACAATGGTAGTAGTACCAATACCAATACAACATATCTAATTAACAAAGATGACGAATCAGATATGATCTTCTTAGGGTTTATTTTATTTTTTGATCCATTAAAAATAGGTATAGCAGAATCATTAAAATCTATTCAAAAACTTGGGGTTTCTATTAAAATAATTAGTGGTGATAATAAATATGTAGCCAAACATGTAGCACAGCAAATTGAATTGACTGATCCAGCAATTATGATTGGAGAAGAGATGCATCATATGAGTTCCCATTCTTTAACTCAAAAAGTAAAGCATGTTGACATATTTGCAGAAATAGAACCAAATCAGAAAGAACAGATCATTTTAGCCTTAAGAAAATCAGGATATGTAGTTGGATATATGGGTGATGGAATAAATGATGCACCAGCACTTCATGCTGCTGATGCAAGTATTTCAATAGATACTGCAACAGATATAGTAAAGGAAGCAGCAGATTTTGTATTATTAGAAAAAGACTTGAAGGTATTGGCAAAAGGGATAGATGAAGGAAGAAGAACATTCTATAATACTCTAAAGTACATCTTTATGGCTACTAGTGCTAATTTTGGCAATATGTTTAGTATGGCTGGGTTATCCTTATTTTTATCATTTCTTCCATTATTGCCAAAACAGGTTTTGTTAGTAAATTTGTTGACGGATATACCCGAGATGGCAATTTCAACTGATAATGTAGATAAAGAAATGATTAAAAAACCAAGAAAATGGAACATTAAGTTTATACAGAAATTTATGTTATATTTTGGATTATTAAGTACATTATTTGATTATATTACTTTTATAATATTATTAATAATTTTAAATTTATCAATAGAGCAATTTAGAACAATGTGGTTTATAGAATCAGTAATTTCTGCTGCTTCAATTGTACTTGTAATAAGAACAAGAGATAAATTTTATAAAAATAGACCTAGTAAATATTTAATAATTTTTACTTTGGCTATTATTGCAGTAGTAATACTTGTGCCATATACAATAATTGGTGAAATATTTGGTTTTGTTCCTCCGCAATTAGTATATTTGATTATTATTGGGAATATTGTTTTGGCATATATGGTTATGGCAGAAATAGTAAAAAAGAAGTTTTATAGAAAATATCAATACTGATTGATAAATTCTTGGAAAGATAATCAAAAAAACTATTTGATTAACCTCAATTATTATTTAGTAGATTATTATTGATGACAATGATTATTGAATCTGTAACTTTTTGAATTGTTTCAATTATTTACTGATGCCAATATGCAAAAAGACAAATTTTATTTTTAATTGTGGTAGTAGGAATATAATTAATAATGACAACATCAATGTTTTAATGATGATGAGTTTTAGATTTAATGGAAGATAAAGTTGTAATAGTGAATTTATTAAAAATAAATTTAGTAATACAAGTATATAGAAATACTTCATGTTCTCATTATTAATAATCTATTTAAATAACTAAATTAATAAGTGAACCCGAGAAAAGTACTACTCTTTGGGAGTTGAATGGTCATGGTTTCAGTGTTCAATATCAAAAATAGAATTAAAATTAAATTATATGGTATTTAATAATTAAATACAAAATTAGTAAAAGCCATAGCCTCCTAATGAATACCACCGCTATAGGAGAAAAACGGCCATGGCTTTATGGACATCTGCCTCTGTATTGGTTTGGTTTGCTTATTGTTGTATATCCATATTTCAAATTATTCTATTTAATAACTTGGTACAATTTAATTAATAAATTAGTAAATAAAATAAAGCCATAACCTCATCTAGATAACTAGTGTCGTCATTAATAGAGTTTGAGGATATGACTACTATTATTATTTTTTGCTATCTCCTTAATTTTGAAATGAAAATATATAATATGGCAATAATTTCAAATCTTCCCATTATCATATTAAAAGATAGTATCATTTTAGATATTGAATCTAAATCCATAGTTGTTATTCCTATTGTTAACCCAGTATTGGAAATAGTAGAGGCTGTTTCAAATATTGCATCAATAAAACTATTATTATTATTATCTAAATAATAAATGCATAATGCAGTTACAAATGTAAACAAAATATAAAGAACAACAACAAATAATGCTTCTTTAAATGCTTTATTAGAAATAATATTAAATTTGTACCTGTCTAAAGGAACTTCACATGTTATTTGTTTATTGTTTTTTTCTACTTCTTTTTCTTGATAATATGATTTGAATGTCTGTTGAATTCTTTTACGAAATTGAATTGCAGTTGCTGAAATGACTGAAGGTTGACTATTATGATATTTATAATTAAATACAGATGAAAATTTTTTATTTTTATTATTAATTAATTTTTCAAAAATTAGTACTAATCGGGCAATTTTTATTCCTCCTGCAGTAGAAAATGCTGTTCCTCCTATTAACATTACTATAATTAGTAAAATTTTACTATTAACAGATATTTGAGATAAATCAATAAATTGAAATCCTGTTGTGGTTGATGCACTTATAACGTGAAATATAGAAGAAAGCCATTCTTTTTCTGAAGACGAAGAATCTATAAATTTAAATAAAAAGATGAATAAAATGAGGAATAGTATAAATATTAGAATTTCCTTAAGTTCTTTTGTTGCCTCTACATTTTTACTGAAAATACCAAAATGAAATGCAAAAGGTAATGCTGCTATTATCATTGCACCCATAACTATAATCAACGGATATGGATTGTCTAAATTTAGAATAGTAGCGGTAGGTACGAATCCACCACTAGTCAATGCGGCAAAGGCTAATGATATTGAATTAAGCAATCCTAGATGTCCAAAAATAAACAGCAATAAAACAATAATTATAGCATATATTACAAAAATAATACTAATAGTGGAAAGTAATTGTCTAAATCTTAATATGCCGCTACTCAATAAACTTTTCATTCCTGCCAATTTTGTTTCAGGATAATATAATGCCATTATAAGATAGACAAAACTTAATCCACCAACCCATTCAGTATATGATCGATAAAAAGAGAAACTATTAGGTAAATCTTCAGGATGTATTATTGTAGAAATACCTGTCGTTGTAAAACCAGATGAACTTTCTAAAAAGGAACTTGTAAAAAGAGAAAATAAATCAATTCCATCATAAAATGGATTGACATACATGTAAGGTAGACTACCAAATAGGCTTAACAATACAAAACTTGATAAAACAACAATAGATGATTGTTTTAGATTGAGTGGACTTTTCTCTCCTAATACATTCATAACATAGCCTGTTAGAAACATTCCTACAAATGCAATGTAAATACCAATTGAAGACTGCCATTCACCTAGAAATGTTCCTAATAATGCTGGTATAATCATCAGCAAACCAGAAAATTGCAATATAATAGCCACATTTGCAAAAATTGGTTTGTAATGTTCTCTTATTATTTTCCTATAACCTCTAAAAGTTTTTTCAACAACTGCTATACGAATTGCTTCGGCAAGATATTCTTGTGTTACTGTACCAATAATCCTTTGTTCTTCTTTATTTGTGATATCAGTAACAGGAAGATGTTTGATTTTGTGAGTACGCATTAATTCTATTGCTTGTTTTACTGTAGCAGAACTTGGCAACGATATTATTGGAGATGTCATTATGGATTTAAGAAATACTAAATCTGAATCTTCTCCTTTCATAACAACCTTTTCTAAAATATCACTATCTGTTACAATTCCAGCATATTTCCCATTTGATGTAACAAGGATTATCTCAACG
>JAATVJ010000181.1 GCA_014523515.1 Nitrososphaerales archaeon TH1177
ATAAAAATTTCTAGGTTAGCAAAAACAGTAGAAGATGTTGAATGGATTGCAAAAACTTTGAATCAATATAGAAAATAAAAAAGTAAATATCATTTGTTTTATTATTAACTTAATCACTTGAGTTATCATTTGTATCTTTTAAAGCTCTTTTTCTTAGAAAGAATGCAATTATTACTAATCCTATCAAAATAGATAAAAGAGTAAAAAAATATGTTTCATTTACTACTGTACCTTCAGGAAGTATCGCGAAGAATATAATAAAAATTGGACTCATATCTTTTTAGATAAAATAAAAACTATTATATTGTTTTCCAAATTATACTTAGATTTTATTTTTTTATTATGATTCCTATCTATCCAAAAGTATTAGATTATAAAACCTAGACCAACATCCAATAGATAAATTATATGAAATATGTCTAAGATCAATAATGACAAAGATTCTATCTCCAAAGGAAAACATGCTCATTCAACAGAATATAGACGATTAATATGGGAAATGATAGTTTGGCCTTTAATCATGGAAAAGAATAGACCATATTTCTCAATAGATGAATATCAATTAAAAAGAATAATTTTTTCTAAAGAAAGTAATATACCATCCTCCAAGCTCTCGGGTGGTTTAATATCTCTAGTAGTAAAAGGAATTTTAATTAAAGAAGAAAATGTTTATTCACTACATTACAGGTTAATTCCTTATCTAAGAAAAAAAGCTATCTTAACTTATGGGCAAGCATTAAAAGAAACTTATACAAAGTGATACGGTTAATAATTTGCTATTGAGATAAACATTTATTCAAAGGTGGGGAAGGGATTTGAACCCTTATATATTCGCTTTCTACTATTCTGCAGGCGAACGCATAGCCGCTCTGCCACCCCACCAAATAATTAATAATTAATCTTAGAAAGAGACTTATAAATTTGAGTTCTTTTCCATATAAAAAGACAATTGAATAAGATATATTTTAATATATTTGACTAATCTCCTCCATAAAAATAATTTTTTCTTAATAAGGTTTCATTCATTTTTTATATGTATTTTTATATGCAAGTAAAATATCATCTGTTTTTATTGTTTTTCTGCCAGCATGATTAGCAAGATCTATAGCATTTTTAGATATGTTATTTGCAATTTCCTCCAATATTTTTCTTAAAGTATCTGATGCTTCATCACTTACTCTTTGAGCGCCTGCTTTTTTTATTATACGATTCATTACAGCTAATCCAAATTCAGTGTTATTAGCCATAGTATAAAAATTCAAAGGATAGTTAAAAATCTAATTGATAGATACATATATTTAAAAAAATAAAAAGAGGTTAAAGCAATTTTTCTAATATTGTTTTTCTAATTTTTGCAGACCGTAAGGACATTGTAAAATATATATCTATTAATTCATCGTTATCAGGATTTCTACCATGTCTTTGAAAAAACTTTTCTGAATAATTACCAATTATTATTCCTACAATCAAACCATAAGCAAAATCTTCTATATTACCCTGGGATGGAATAAGCCTTTTAGAAAAATTGATTGATTTATCTATATCTAAAGAATGAAATTTAAGTAAAGATTCCAATTCTTTTTTATCTGATAAACTTAAGCCCAGAATTAATTTTAAATCATTTTGCTATATATTTTTAATTATTATACTGTTTAATATAGAACAAGGAATTAAAAAAATGAATAAATCCAACTCTGATAGATTTATGGTTTATTTATATAACCAACAATTTGTACCTTCAGATGCAAATTTAATTCTAAAAAAAACAAGAGAATTAACCCATTCAATAGGGATAATAATTAGAGATTGCCGTATTTCTACCAAATTTATCGAATTAGATATCAGTATCCCCAAAAAAGAAAATGTAGAAAAAGTCTTGAATTTTTTTAAAACGATTTCACCTATCAAGGAATTAATTGAAGTAAAAGAAAGACATTTAACTAAAAATGAAGCTATCAATAATGCCATAGTTCTTTTCAATGAAGAGAAATACTGGTGGTCTCATGAAGCATTAGAAATGATTTGGAAAGCGTCTAAGGGAGAGGAGAAGCAATTGTTGAATGGATTAATATTGGTATGTGCTGCTTTTGTTCACAATCAAAAAGATGAACACAATGTAAGTTTATCCATACTAGAAAGATCAATGATTAAATTTTCAACTGTAAAAGAGTCTATTTATTATGGAATTAATATAGATGAAATAAAAACAAGAATTACAAAAATTTTACAAAATAAAAAAATTATACAATTTAGGATTTAAAATTTAAAATTCCTAGTTCTTTGATTTTCCTTTACTTTTGAAATATTTGGTTTTCATTTCTTTTACAAATTTATCTTTAAATTCATACAATCTCTTTGGTTCCCTTGGCTTACATTCTGCAATAACATATGAGCATAATATAGGAAAATATACAGACGAATCTCCATATACAATAACATTTCCCATATGAGATGTTTTAATTTTACCCCAACTTTTTCCTTCTTGAATAGTAGCTCCAGATAAACCACCTGTATCAGGTCTAGCATCGGTTAATTGAATCACATAATCATGACCTCCTTCTTTTATTTTTAAAATTTGATATAACG
>JAATVJ010000182.1 GCA_014523515.1 Nitrososphaerales archaeon TH1177
AAAAGGATCTTTATATAAATAATTAAATTGAGCACTTCCTATAACTATTATCAATTCTTCACATTCCTCTAAAACTTGCTGAATAAGTTTTAAATGCCCATTATGAAATGGTTGGAATCTTCCTATAATAAGTCCTCTCTTATATCTACTCATTTTATTTGATAAATGACATTAACCATTTTTTCCTAATTTGATTTTCTCTTTTTCTATCTCTATTTTCTCAATTTTCTTAAATATTGGAGAATTTTTACCTATTCTATGACCAGGTTCAATTCTTAATATAGATGAACCATTCCATGATTGTTCCCATAGATTGCTTTTATTATTGGTTAATTGTAACCAAATTTTCTCAGCCGAATTTGGTATAAATGGTGCTAGAAGTATTGCAAGTGTTCTTACTGCATTAATTGAAATGTACAGAGTAGTTGATGATGTATCCTTATTTTTCCAAGGTTGTTTCTTTTGAAAATATTGATTAAAAAAATTAGAAAATTTTAATATATATTTTAACGCTTTATCTGTTTCTGTATTGAGTAAAAATTTTCCACTATTTTTAGATATATCCATTATTGATTCTATAGCATTTTTATCATCTTGATCATAAATACAAGGTTCAGGTACAATTCCATTAAAATTTTTTTTAGTAAAAGATAAAGTTCGATTTATAAAATTTCCGATATTATCTATAAGTTCATTGTTTATTTTACTATAAAAAACATCCCAATCAAAATTGATATCATCTTGATTAGAAGGACTTATAGTGGCAAGATAAAACCTCAAAAAATCAGGATTAAACTTTGAAATAAAATCTTTTAGACTGATGTACCAATTTCGGCTTTTTGATAATTTTTTGTTATGAAGCATTAAATGACCTCTAACTGGTATATAATCTGGAAGTTTATATTCCCTATTAATTCCCATCCTTATGGCAGGTAGAAAAAGGAAATGATGATATATTATGTCTTTTCCAATAAAATGATATATTATTGAGTTATTCCAAATATCTTTTCCAGATACTTTAAATCTTTCTTTCAGTAGAGTATTAAATGTCGAAATATAGCATAGATGATTATCAAACCATCCATAAAATACTTTTCCTTTAGCTTCCTCTAATGGTATACTTATTCCCCATTCAAGGTCACGAGTAATATCCCAGTCTTGTAAGCCTTCGTTAACCCAGTAGAGAACATAATTTTTTACATCTGGTTGAAGATTATTGTTAGAATTTAGCCATTCTTTTAGTTCATGAGAAAAGTTTGACAATTTGAAAAAATAATGATTGCTACTCTTTTTTATAGGTGGTTTCCCACAAATTCCACATTTTGGATCTAATATTTCTTCAGGTACTCTTCCACATTTCTCACAAAGATCAGAATATTGATCATCTGATTTGCAATAAGGACAAATTCCTATAACATATCGATCAGGAAGGAATTTTTTATCAAAATCACAATAAAATT
This sequence comes from Nitrososphaerales archaeon TH1177, assembly GCA_014523515.1. GTDB lineage: Archaea > Thermoproteota > Nitrososphaeria > Nitrososphaerales > Nitrososphaeraceae > TH1177. Next base: position 1,461 of record JAATVJ010000182.1, read on the forward strand.
GGATTACTTCTTTTTCATATATGTGACCATTAATCACTAATTTATCAAAAACATTTTGTACAAAGTCTTGGTTTTCTTTAGAGCTTGTCTGAAAAAATTTGTCGAAGGAAATTCCAATTGCAGAAAAATCCTCTATGTCACGTTTATTCCAATAAGCAACAAATTCTTCAGGTCTTTTATTTTCTTTTTCAGCTTTGATTATAATAGGAGTGCCAAAATCATCAGACGCACAAACATGATAGACCTGTTGCTTTGAAATTCGTAAAAATCGTGTAAATATATCTGCTGGAAGATAGGTTGAGGATATATGTCCAATATGAATTTCACCGTTAGCATAAGGAAGCGCACTAGTAATTATTACCGGTTTATCTGTTTCAGATAGTTCATTTTTAATATTAATAAAAGTATTTTTTTCATTAACAAGTTGAAAATTATTATTATTATTATCATTATTAAGCATATTTTAATAATGATTTTAAATTTCCGTAATAAAATGATATTGGGATTCTATTTATTCATTTTATAAATAAAATTTAAGACATCAATAATAAATTATTTTATCATTTTAAGCATTATTTTAACAGTTATTTTATGGATTTTTTTGAGCTGATTTGATAATAGTATTTTACAAAAATAAGGATCTTAAAGATAAGATAAGAGATAGTTAATATTTCTTTTTCTCAACTGTCGGTAGATACTAGGAGATGAAATTTTTATGGAAATATTTTTCAGCTAAAATAAAAAATTCTTTATTAAAGAGAAGAGTTATTATAATAATAGTCAATTTGTCTTTGACTAAGTTTATCTATTTTTATGCCAAAGGCAGATAAAGCTAGTTGAGCTACTTGATCGTCTATTTCTTTAGGGACTTCATAAAGTTTCTTTTTTAAATTTTTATAATTCTCTGCAATATACAATATAGATAACAATTGATTTGCAAAGGACAAATCCATTACTTCCGATGCATTACCCTCTCCGGCTATTAAATTTATTACTCTTCCTTTAGCAATCAAATGAATTTTTTTTCCATTAATATTATAACATTCTAGATGTGGTCTCATCTGTTTAGGAAACTTATCTTGACTTTGTAGATAATGTATATCAATTTCAACATCAAAATGTCCCGCATTAGCAAGAAATACTCCATTTTTCATTAAACTAAAATCTTTTTTGCTTATTACATCCCTTTGTCCGGTGCATGTAATAAAACAATCACCATTGGGTAAAACATCTTTAAGTCTTTGGACGTTAAATCCATCCAAATGAGCTTCCAATGCTTTTATTGGATCAACTTCTGTTATTGTAACTTTTGCACCTAAACCTCGTAATGATGATGAGACTCCTTTACCTACCCACCCATAACCACTGACTACAAAATGTTTGCCTGCTATTAATATTCCCAAAGTTCTTAATAATCCATCAATGATACTTTGACCAGTACCATATCTATTATCAAAAAGATGTTTTGTCTTAGCCTCATTAACTCCAATAATGGCATAATTGAGTTTATTATTGGATTGAAGTGACAAAATCCTTAAAATGCCAGAAGTTGTCTCTTCAGTTCCACCAATTATACTTTTTATCTTTCTATTATGGGCAATGCTGTGTAACTCAGCACCATCATCTGTTATTATGTTTGGATTTGTATTTATGACTTTTATAATATTGTTAAAAAATTCTTTTTTGGTTTGGTTTTTTGTAGCAAATACATTTATTTCATTGTATTTTAAAAATTCTACTACATCCTCCTGAATAGACAATGGATTTGCTGAGCAAATAGAAATGTTAGCTCCAAGTGCTTTGGCAGCCATTAACAATACAGAAGTTTCTTTTGTTATATGCAAACAGAATCCTAAGTTGAAGCTCGATAGGGGTTTACTTCTTTCATATTTTTCACGGATTTTAGAAATAATTTTCATGGTATTCAATGCCCATTCATATGATAGTTTTCCTTTTTCCAATAAAATAGTAGAATTAGTATATTTTTTATCTTTGGATTTTATAATAGAATATTGTGATCTAATTTCCATTCTTATATTATTATTAAAATTACGACAATATTAAATTTGAAATAACTTCTTTAATTAGTTTAATATTAAAATAAAGGTTAGAGAAATAAATTTTAGAGCAAAAAAAATTAATTGTCATAACAGATCCTTGTCATGGTAAGAAAATTATATACCTATATTAAATTAATAATCTAAGACCATGACTTGGATAAAAATTGCTCAAATATTTGATATTCCAGAAAATAAGGGCAAAGAAATAGAAGTGAATGGAAATAGAGTAGCTATATTTCATGCTAATGGAAGATATTATGCCCTTGAAGCATTGTGCAGACATCAAGATGGATCGCTAGCCCCTGGTAAAATTAATGGTGAAGTAGTAGAGTGTCCTCTTCATTTTTGGCACTACAATATTAGGACAGGAGAATTACTTGATTATCTTAAAGATGTTAAATTAGAAACTTATAATTTAGATATACGCGGGAATGATATTTTTATAGATATTTAAGAAATATCAATTTCTCTTATTATATATTTATATATCGTTTAATAAAAATTATTGACTTTGAAATTATACAATACTCTGTCAAAAGAATATGATGAATTAAAGATAAATGATAATACTGTAAAAATTTATCTATGTGGGGTAACTGTTTACGATGATTCTCACATTGGACATGCACGGACTATAATTATATTTGATGTTTTACATAGGTATCTTTTATCTGAAGGTTATAAAGTCATATTCATTCAGAATTTTACTGATGTTGATGACAAAATTATAAAAAAAGCAAAATTATTAAATAAAGATCCCAAAGAAATAGCAGAAAAATACATTGAACATTATTTTAGAGATGCCTCTTGCTTAAATCTATTAGAAGAAATATACTATCCGAAAGCAACCGAACATATAAAAGAAATTATTGAATTAATAAAATATCTACTTGAATATAACTATGCCTATATCACCTTAAACGGAATTTATTTTGAAGTAAAAAAATTTTCTCAATATGGAAAATTATCAAAGAAAAATATCAAAAGTATTGAATCAGGAGCGAGAATAGAGATAGATCCTCTAAAAAAAGATCCTCTTGATTTTGCACTATGGAAATTTTCTTCTGATCCGCCTAACTGGAAAAGTCCATGGGGAAATGGCCGCCCTGGCTGGCATATAGAATGTTCTGCAATGGCATTAAAACATCTTGGAAATACTGTAGACATTCATGGTGGGGGAAATGATCTTATCTTTCCTCATCATGAAAATGAAATAGCACAATCTGAATCAATGACTGGAGTTGACTTTGCAAAAATTTGGATGCATTGTGGTATGGTAAATATTAATTCTGAAAAGATGTCCAAATCCCTAGGAAATATTGTACCTATAAGAAATGCTATCAATAAATGGGGAGCAAATACCATAAGACTTCTTTGTTTATCCACACAATATTCAAAACCATTAGAATATGCATTATCCAATCTTATCGAAGCTCAATCTAAATGGCGATTGATTGAAAATTGTTTTTATGAGTTAAACTCTCCAATTGTTATTGAAGAAGAGTCATTTGATTCTTCCATATTATCACAAAATGTTTTAGATTCAATAAAAAATCATCTAGAAAATGATTTTAATACGCCGCTTGCTCTTTCTGAGTTTATGAAATTTGTATCTGTATTAAATGAATATGCGACAAAGGAAAAGATATCAACAAAAATATCAAATATAATATTACCTATTTTCAAGAAAATTATGTATATATTTGGATTGAGAATCTCAGAATTATCGAATATTCAAATAGAAAAGGTAAATGAGATGATTGTTCTAAGAAATAATTTCAGAAAAAATAAACAATTTGAAAAGTCAGATAATATTCGAATAATATTGAAAGAAAGATATGGTGTAGAATTAATTGATCATAAAAACTATAGAACGATTTGGAAAAAAGTTGAAAAATAAGATATTCTAATAAGAAACAATTATAGAAAAACAAATACAACTACCAAAAAATGGAATAGATTTAAGACATTAAAATTTTTTAACTTTTATAAATTTTTCAATGTGTAACTTATATAATATTGAATTAATGTTAATAGATGTATTGAAAAAAAATGCTTCTATTTACAATATATTAAAAATTTTGTTAAATTCTTTCTTCCAAACTTACCAATATCATAATTTAGTAATGTTTTCGGTAATTCTATTATTTATAATATTATTTTTTATTCCTGTTGATTCATATGAAAATGAGATATATTCGATTGATAAAACAACACTTCAAAAAGATAAATTTGGTTATTTACATCTCTTTGGAGAAATTAAAAATAAGTCAGAAAAAACTCTTACAAATATAACTTTAAGTTCTAACTTTTCTGATCTTGATAAGAATGTCATTGGCACTTATTCTAGAAGTCCAGAATTAAATACATTGAACCCCAACCAATTTTCCGCATTTGAAATAATTTACTTAGATCATAATTCCGTAGACAAAGTAAAAAATTATTCATTATTAGTAGAATATAAAGTAGGAAAAGAAAAGCCGAACTTATTATCTATAGATCATGTAAATGATCGCCTAGATTTTACTGGCTTCTATTATATTAATGGAGAAATTACAAATATTGGTACAAATACGGCATATAATGTCACAGTTGTTGCAACGATATATGATCTAGATGGA
>JAATVJ010000010.1 GCA_014523515.1 Nitrososphaerales archaeon TH1177
ATGGTCTTATAGGAGGAACATTCGGGATAACTGGCTTAGGTGCCATAGATGGTGGACAAATTTTGGCAATTGCAAGTGTGGCATTAGGTGGATTAGCAATGATTAGTTGTTTGATATTTAGAAACCAATTACAAAGAAAGAAATTAGATACAAAAGTAGCAATGGAAATGAGATAATAGGAAACGATAACCATGAATAATCAAATTTAACATATTTTTATTATATTCCAGTTTGTTGGTTCTAAGATATTTCAATTATTTTCATTTCTTAATTGTGTAGACCATTAAAAGAAATAATTGTTTATCCATAAATAGTCATTCCAAGTAGGATGCATTTTTCATTTAGATTTTCTCTGTTAATATTCTCATCCAAGGTATATGAATCCAATTGGTGAATGGACTCGGAGGGCTTCGAGTATGACATGTAGTTGGGATTGGTATACTGATATTTAATTTTACTTTCCTAATATAGAGAATATAATCCACTCAGTTTAATTAATGCATAAGGTAATGGGATTTGATCACATAGAAGATGAAAATTTTAAACTCTTTGTTGTATCTGATAGATATTTAATAATGGTTAGAATCTGCATTTTCATTTCTTGCAGCTAAAAAAAAGTAGTAAAAATTTTAGGAATAAATTAAGATATGACAGTAATTAGAATACCAAATCTTTAACTAATGTTATTATATTAAATATAGTTAGTTCTACTTACTCTATCTAATACTTTATAATACTTGTCAATACCTTTAAAAGATTTTATTCTGTTATCATCATTAGATATTGCTATAGATTCAACATGAAATTTTCCTCCAACCTTTGCCATTGTAAATGGCGAAATGATAATTTCACCTTTTTCAGCTCTTCCCTCTAATCTACTTGCTAAATTTACATGAGTTCCTATTACTGTAAATTGATCTCTTTCTCCACTTCGCAAAAGTCCAACAAGAACTGGTCCAGTATTCATACCGCATTTTATATCAATATGTATATCAAAATCAATAACTTTCTTCCATATTTGTAACCAATTATTTTTAACACTTTCAAACGATCTTTTCAATTTTAAAGCAGTAAGTATTGCATTTTCTGCTCCTATATGTCCGTCTTTATCCTCATTATTTTCCTTGAATCCAAAATATGAAAGTATTCCATCCCCAATAAATTTATCAACAACTCCTCCATATGCATGTATTATCTTTGTCGCAATTCCGAGATATTCTCTAAGAAATTCAGCAACTAATTCTGGATGATCTATTAGTTTTTCACATAAAACTGAAAAACCACTAATATCCCAGAAAACTATGGTCAATACTTTATTCTGTAACAATACTGCATTTGGATTACTAAGGTACTCAACTACTGTTGGATCTACTTGTCTCTGGAGACGAGTAACAATCTCTCGATTCTCATTATCAAATAGAGAGGGAGCGATCGAGTCCAAGAATTTTAATCTTTGAGTACTTGTCATTTCGTCTTCATCCTTGGGAAGAACTGCAATTAATCCTCTCTCAGCTGGATGAAGAGAACAATAGTAAGGAATTGCTGGTTGATTGCTTTCAATTCTGACTGTTGTTGATTCTCCTCCAACAATATCCTCAGTATGGAAAAATTCTGTTGGTAATAAAGAATCAGCATTACCAGATGTTAACCTATGAGTTTTTGTGTCTCTATTCATCCAAGTTATAGACATACCACTTAAGATTTTGACTACTCTTGGTTCAAAGTATATAACTTCTGTTAGATTTTCATTTGAGCTAGGGATAATCACAAATTGATCCAATTCTACGAATACAATAATTAGTAGCTATAGTTATAATTAGTTTTTATCGTCTTTAAAATTTATAGTAGAATGAGAACCATCACAAAATGGTTTATTACTAGAGGCACCGCATCTACAAAGGGTATAATGTTCTGTTGATACATCATCAGGAAATTCTGCTTCTCCTATGAGTTCTATTCTCCCACTAACCACGTATGGTCCATCTTTGCTTACTTTAACCAATGGTTTTCCATCATAATC
>JAATVJ010000183.1 GCA_014523515.1 Nitrososphaerales archaeon TH1177
AGAAGTTTCTGAATATAAAATATTAAGTATTGAATCAATAGTAAAGGTTATGGGAAAGAACCAGTTTGAAGATTATTCTAATGCTTTAGATAAAGCAATGAATTTGACGAAACTATTTTTAATCATTACTTTTGGTGTAATTCTAGTTATGTTGATAAAATAATTTGACATATTATTTGCTTAATACTAACTTTTAAAATTACTTTTTTTGTATTTTTACATTGTCATATTTTTAGTGATTTAAACAATTTTTACAAACTTCAAATGACATAAGGTTCTAAAACATACCAACCTCTTTTTGTTTAGTTTAATTTCTTTTTGTCGTAGTTTTTTCGACTTCAACAACAACCTAATTTATAAAATGTTCACTGTAACAGCTAGTGGAAAACTCAAAAGAAATATAATTTTCTGGAATGTCATCATATTATATAAAAATATCAGCTATTTAAATTGATTATTATATTTTGAATATGTTACAAAATAGGAAAATCAAAATTAATATTCATATCCTCTTATTAGCACAAGGTAAAAGTCGATCTATAAAATTAATAACTGATAATGATAATAATGATAATTTATCAAATAATATAATAAAAGGCCTTTACTGACAGATATCCACAACTACAGGGTAAAATTGATGTATAATACAACAAGATAGTAAAAAATGAATTTTTAGCAGTTGAAAATATCCATAATATAAAAAGAAGGAAAGAGAATGTATTCTATGTTTGTAAAAGAGTACAATCAATGAAACAAGGGAACATGGTGGCATCAATGGTTCCACTCTATTTTAAACGATCCTTTCTAAAGGAAGATTAAATAATTCCAGTAATATTAAGAAAATTAAGCAGATAAAAAGTGTCACCCATGTTGGTAAGTGAATCTGTTACTCATCTATATAAGTACAACAGTTAATTAATAGGTCTCATGTTCCTTTTTCATATGTCTTTCAAGTTCTATTTCATTTTTAGCAATATAATTACATATCCTACACATTTTCTTATCCTTACGGCCTTGTAAATAATCAACCAAACGCATTAGATATATTGTTATACCCCACATAAATTATTAAATACAAGATTTTATTTATGACTTTTACAATAATTGTTCTTTTTTTCAATCATTTATTTGTCAAATAATATATACATATTATGAAAATGCATACTAGTAAATAAATTTATGATTTGAATATATTAAATTAAAAATATAAACTAAAAATATAATTTAAAAAAATTCTAATGATTTCCATTTCTATTTTGAAGAAATAATAATAAAATTTTGCTTGGCAAAAACAATAAATGAATTTTAAAAGATCAATTTTTGATTACTAATCAAAATATTTTAAATTTTTCTCGTTGTAAGTGATTTGTATTTGTTTGATATGAGTAATTCTCTATTATGATATCAATTTTTTTATATTTTTTTTATCTATTTTGAATAAATACATACAATGTGTCTATAAGACAATACCTTAATTATTCTATTCTAAAATCATTCAAAATTTATTGTTAATATAACTATTATCAGTTATCATTAGTTTTGTTTGTCACCAATGTCAGTTAATTAACCTTTTTCATAGGCTGTCTATCGACATTAGTTTGAGCGTTTTTTCTTTTATCTATGTAATAATATTATTATTGATAATATTTCGAAAGCTGATTTTTTTCTTATATAATAAAGGTAAATCCTATATTACTAATAAGCAATATTTTCTATCATATATTTATAAATGTTATTTCTAATATAACTCAGATGGAACAAAATTCCATCAATAAATTATATTCAAAGTATAGAAATATTATTTTATTTAACAAAAATATAATTTTACTTCTGCAATAATAATAGCAATATCAGATACATGGATTTTAAATTATTCATTCCTATTATATTCTACAAATTATTTACCAATTTTATCCATTTCCACAATGGTAGATTTTTCAATTTATAATATTTTGTTTATTTTGCTCTATTTCTTAGATAATAAAGCTCAATATGTTATTTCTAATTGAAACAAAGATCTAAAAATTAAATAAGATTTAAAGAAACTAATAACTATAATTGGTTTTGTAGAAATTTCCTATTACTAAATTTCTTTCAACTTTTATAATTTTTAAGTTCATTTTAAGAGATCCGTCTCTAATTTCCCTTATCACAACTATATTAGCTTGGATATTGTTTATTATAATTGCAAATTTTTTGCCAAATAGACAAAAATTATTTAAATAACATTAAGTTTTACTACGCTCTTCTATACCTATTTGCTTCTTCTTTTGTTACTCTAATCCAAATAATATGTCCATCAAAACGCTCTACCAGATCCTTTGGAAAAAGGAATTTATCGTTATCCAACGTGCCTTTCTCTGTTACTATATATTCAGGAGCAATTTCCTGAACCTCTCCTAGAGTTATATTATCTATCCCCTTAGCTTCCTTTTTGATAATGTCATCCCAAACTATATCTTCTGGATATATATCTTTACTATAATTTCTTACCATAATTTTAATAGTTATTTATTTTATATAATATTTGGTTCGACGAAAATTAAATAATATAAAAAACCGTAAAATGTAATTTTTAGGATCTGTGTCTGTTTTGTTCACTAACTGGTTAAGAAAGAATACTTCGATTTGACTACTTGAGATTATCAAGTAATTCTATAGCTGATAGTGTATTAAGTATATCATACTTTTTAGCCCATCCTCTCCTAGCTTGTCCTATACCAAATAGTAGGAAAGCATAGTGTAAAGGATGATGAGCATCAGAATCAATTACCAATTTAACATTATTTTCGACAGCCATTCTTATGTATTCATCTTTTAAATCTAACCGGTCATAATATGCATCAATTTCAAGGATCGTATTGGATTCATTCGCCACTTCAATCAACTTGGATATATTGACAGGATAACCTTCTCTTCGATTAATAATTCTGCCTGTTGGATGAAATATAATATCAATACTAGGATTTTGAGCTGCATTTATGAGTCTAGCCGTCTGTAACTCTATTGGTAAAGAAAAATGAGAATGAATAGCAGCACCTACTATGTCCAGTTTGTCCAATACATTATTTGAAATATCAAGTGATCCATCCTTTAGAATATTTACTTCTGCAGAAGATAATATACGAAAATTCTTGTTCTTGTTGTTGTTGTTATTTATCTTAATTTTGTCATTCAGCTCTGCAATTGTATTTGCTTGATTTAATAATTGTTTTTCATCCAGTCCATTAGCAAGTCTCAAACTTTTTGTATGATCTGAGATCGCAATGTAACTCAATTCGAATTTGTCTCTTGCGTTTAATGCCATTTCTTCTATAGACATTGTGCCATCCGTGTTGTTGCTATGAACTTGTAAGTCTCCTTTCAAATCATCATATGCTATTAATTGTCGAAGCCTTGATCTCTCTTCTTTTTCCATTCCATTCTTCTCCATTTTTGCTAGCTCTATTTCTCCTCTATTTTCTCGCATCTCTGGAGGAATCCATTCTAAGCCCAATATTTTATATACTCCTTCTTCAGTCTTGCCTGCTACTCTCTGATTCTGTTTGTCAAAAACCCCCCACTCATTTAGACGAAGACCTTTAGATATCGCTATTTTTCTCATAGCTATTCCATGTTCTTTACTGCCGGTAAAGTATTGCATCGCTGCACCAAAACTTTCTTCAGGTACAACAAGTAAATCTGCATCAATCCCGTTGTTTAGTTTGACAAATGCTTTAGATGGTCCTCTTCCGCTTACTTCTTTAACTTCAGCCATATTTACAAAATAATCTATTATATTATTTCCATCTTTTTCAGATATAACTGACACCAAATAATCAATATCTCCTATAGTTTCCTTCATTCGTCTAAAAGAACCGACAACTACTGCTTGTTTTACTCCATTATTTCCTGAAAGACGCTTCTCTATTCGCCTCACTAAAGGATAGACTTCACCAATTAGTCGACGTCCTCCACCTTTTCTAAAGAACTGAATCTTCTTTAGGATTAATTCTTCCTTCTTTTCAGAAAATCCAGGAATATTCCTAATCTTACCTTCTAATGCAGCTTTTTCCAAATCAGAGATATTTTTGATTCCTATATTATCATACAACGTCTTTATTGTTTTTGGACCAATACCTTCCAAACCGAAAAATTGGTTGATATCTATTGGTAACTTCTCTTTTAGTTCATCATAATAATGTATCTTACCTGTCGTGATATACTCTTCAAGTTTTGTACCAATAGCCTTTCCAATTGAGGGGATTTTTAGCAATCCTTTTAGTTTTTCTTCTTTGTATATTTCGCCTATATTGGAAGATAAATTTTGTATTTCATCTGCAGCCCTATTATATGATCTAATTTTAAAGATTGCATTAGGTTCGCTTTTCTTGTCTTCCAATATCTGTAAGATAAATGCTATTTCTCGAAAAATTTTGGCAGCTTCAGAATTCGTGCTCATTGTTACATTTTCTCTATATAATACTACTAGACTTAAACCAAACGCTTTGACGAAACATCGAAGGTGCTATTAAATCGTACAATAAATGGCCATCTGAAAAGTAAAGTATTTTATTCTTTAAGTTAATCATTCCATGTTGTTATCCAGCGTTTATCTGGATCATCTTAACTATTTTTTCTTTAATTTTTGTAACCAAAAATGAAGTAATTTGGTTTTGTTTTTTACCTGATAAAAAGAAATTGATATCCCAAGAAATTTACTATAATCTAAATAGATTTCAAGTTATTGTTTTGATATCTTTCTGATTTACCAATCCTTTTCATAAACTCATAGAATTGCAATAATAATTGCTTATTCTCTGAATTGAGAATATCTCTTTCAATCTTATTAGTTGTTGTAGATAGATTATCTGTCGTTTTGCTTGAACCTCCTATCTATGTATGTTAAAAGACATGTATATGAACCAGATTATATAATGGGCCCATCGGGAGTTGAATTGACACGGTTGCAATGTTCAACATGCTTAAATATTTAATAGTTGATACAATTTATCATAATAATTACTAAAAAGTATACTCTACTACAATGGAGCAAACCAGTAAGTAAAACATAACCCTATCTACACATCCCCTTATAGATGGATGGGTAAGAGTGTGTTTGTCGATCTACTCATGGCGTCATCCTTGTTTCAGAGGGTTAAAATTTTGAATGCCAACTTATTTAAAAATCGTTGAACAAAGTTAATATTTGATGTTCTAGTTATTATTGTCATAGCCTGAACTAGATTTATCGGGTTTATAGAATCAAACCCAGACTATGACTTATGTAAGTTTTCCTATGACCGATCTGTGAAGAGAGATTAAGAATAACCTAATGATAGAGCTATTCATCACTTTGCAATTAATCATAGTTTCAATCTTTTGTTTTTTTTATAAAACTTACCTGGCCATTAATTTCCAAATATGATGATTTAATATCAGAAATATCATCTGTACCACTTAGCCTTAAATAAGATTCAAATTCTTCACGTGAAATTCTAGCCTTCAGCATTGCTTCATCTAAAATTTTGCCATCTTTTACCAACATAATTGGGTTTGCGACTATCATTTTACTAAATTTTCTATATCTTGTAGTTAAGTAATCATACATCTTGAATATGCTATTGCTATAATTATAACTGCAAAACCTTGGGGTATAGAAGTTTCAGTAGGATTTAACATGAGTTCACTAACTGCGTTGCCCAATCCCAATATTATTATTAGTTCAATACTACTTAATTGGCCCATTCCTTTATTTCCAAGCCATTTTATTACAAATACAATTAATATAGTAACAATTGCAGTTCTAAAAGTAACTGCAAACAACGTATTAAAGTCTATATATAATGCAGTTTCTATAATTCCTGATACTAATAATTCTATGGACATATATATAATTCACAATTATTTGTGCTAGTTATAATACTATAGTAAAAAAGGTGATTTCAATAAATCTTGTACATCTCATAATATTTAAAAATTGTTTTTAATGATAAAATATATTATATTTTATAATAAAAGCCTTAGCCTCTAAAGAAAAGTAAATGTAATGAGCAAACCATTAAACGAATGAGTAAATTTTCTAAGAATTTGAATTATCAGCTAGAAAAAAATAGGTTCATCAATGATAAGTCTATTTCTCGGTTGGGTGCTAATAATACTTAGACTTTTCAACTAGCTAATAATGAAAAATTGAGACCAATAATGAATTAAAACAGGTTTGGGTGTTAATTAGACACAAAATTACAGTCTTGGAGAGTTAAAACCTTTATCAAATTATTGCAATATCTAATAATTTAGATTTATTAATTAATATTACAAATCATTTGTTAAAAATAATAATAATCAAAAATTAGATCCAACACAAGGTATGCACGCAAATGGTCGATTTTATATCATCTACCAGATGCAATGATCACACTAAGTTCAACAGATAATCAATTGTGTAATAACAAATTAAATTAGTATTGAACTAGGCTTGTGTTTTGGGCATTCATTATTCAAACAGTCAATCTCGTGTAATAACGATGATATGTACTCATTCAAATATTGATTGCAAGATCTTATCATTAGATGAATAAATAAATGTTACAACATTTAGCATAATTTATTGAAATTTCTATAAGCATATACTATATTTTTAATACTAAGTTATTTGTCTTAATTTCTTATTTACCTGTTTAGTATTAGTATTATTATTATAATTGGTTTGATCTTCTGCTATTAACATTCCTTAAATTGCTAAAAGATATTTTTTATCTATCACTGATAAATAATTATTGGAAGAACACTCAT
>JAATVJ010000184.1 GCA_014523515.1 Nitrososphaerales archaeon TH1177
CCTGATGCTAAAACTATTATTGAAATTTCAAACAAGAATGAAAATGAAGATATCACCAAATTGGCAAAAGAAATTATTAATATATGTCCACATAAAGATATAGAAATAAAATATATTGATTAATACTTTTTTCCGTCAATCAAGTGGGGCTATATCGTTATATAAATAATGAAATCACTATTAGTCTATTTAACTATAAAGTACTCTACAACTATAAATTTATAAATTATCAACTTTAGATCATTGTAAAGGGTTATTTGAATGTCCTATTACCTTATTCTCTTTCATAATTGTACAGCATTTGCACTTTTCTTTAATACAAACTAAAGGCTTATCATGATTACAAATTTGACAAATACAATCTGTACCATATTTATGAGAAATTTCAAATTTTTTCTTTGTATATAATATATACCATGATAAAATAAGTATTGTACCTAAAATAATGAATACAATCGATAGCAATATACTTGATCTAAGTTCCAATAATATTGTTCCAAAAGCAATTACTGCAATTCCTGTTATCAAAGGCCATAAAGGAATTTCATTTTCTGCTGGTTTCATTTTAAATTGTATTCCCTAATTTTCAACAATTAAATCAGCTTCTGATTCTATTGTAATACTATTCTTTTTCTTTTTCTTTTTAATTTTATCTCTAACTTCTTCAAGAATTTCCTTTAATTGGTCTTCAGATAATTTACTGATTCGAGCATCACATTCTATTCCTTTAGAATCAAGCACTTCTTCTGTTATTTGAATTATTTCATCTTTTCTTTTTTTTTCTTCATCTGTAAGCCAGTTGTGACTAACAAATCTAAAGAATGCAAATTCGCTCATATATTATATATATACAGTCTTATAGTTAACTTTTTCTTTACATGACTTTTTGTGTGCAATTCAATAAAGGATATAGTCAACAATATGTTTTTGGTCTTAATTTTCCATTAAAATATAATAGTATATTACATTTTTAATTACTAATGAATAATAATTCTATATAAAATGGTAATATATTTTCCATTACTTTCTCTCCTTATATACTTAAAATATTTAAGTTATATAGGAAATTCTGTTATTTTTAATGATATGACATTTATTATTGCATTTTATTTATAGATATTTTTTATGATTTAATTTTATAACTTAAAACTAATTGTTAATTATCTCTTTTTTATACTTTAATTACAATTACTTTTTATACCTTTCATTGGATTAAAGTAGAATTAACAGAAATTTTTATTCTTATTGAGTTTTATAATTTGTAGAATAATCAGTTTATATAATAAAATACTAATATATATAAAAAAGTCCTCTTAATTAAAGATATATTCATCTCCTCTTTTAAATTAATCTCAAACTCATTATTTCTTTTTGTTATGGTAGTATCATTTACCTATAAACAAAGAATAGTATCCGATTATGTATACTATGTATAATAGATTTTGTATCCATCTTGCTTCTTTTTGATTGAGGGATAGTATATAGATGTTCGATTACTTACAAATAGTAATGACATATGTTAGAATAGAATATTCACAGCTAGATCTCTTTCCTTGAATTAACATAGCCAAAAAATAGTATAATCGTATGAGAAAATATCATTCGGAATGATCTGATATTTCTTTTATTTTTTTTCCAAATGTATTTGTTAATCGTCTAAGTGCATTTGAACTATCCCATCTATCTAATCTTACTTCTATCAAGCTAAATTCCTTCAGATTTTTATTAGCATTTGACAAAGCAGTTTCCAACTGTTTCTCTGTCTCTACAATATAGCTATTTCCTTTTCCTATTATCTCTGTTATTTTTGAATAATTCCAACAATACAAATTATTAAAAGGTCCATCTAACATGTTTCTTTCAGTACGATATCCATCATTATTTAGTAATACAATAATAGGATTTAGATTTTCTTTGGCTATAGTACTTAATTCCATTCCTGTCATTTGAAAAGCACCATCTCCCACCAAAACTATAGGCCTGATATTTGGATTTGACAATTGTGCTCCCAAAGAAGCAGGTATAGCAAACCCCATTGAAAGATAAAAAGCCGGAGATATAAATTCAGTACCTTTGTGAATAAATAAATCTAAACCTCCAAAAAGAGAATCACCTACATCAGCAATAACTATATTTTCAGCAGTGATAAAGCCATTTAATATTGTAAATAAACCATTCACGGTTATTTTTTCATTTGAAATTTTGTTTCTTAATATTTTTGTTTTCTGTCCTTTTATAATCTTATTATTAATTGGAAATTTTTTAATATTTATTTTACACAAATTTTTTAAATATTCTTTAAGTGGTATATTGTCAAAATTGTGATATTTTATATAAATTTTGGAACTCATTGCATTTATTGTTTTTTCTTGATCGACAGGAGTTGGTGAATTTCCAAAATCAAAGTCGGTAATAAATGATCCTAATATTAAAACACAATCACTTTGTTCTACGTATTGTCTTACATTTTGATACCCTACTGCTCCTTCATATACTCCTAAATACATGGGATGGTTTTCACTCAAAACTGATTTACTCAGAGGCGTTGATACGACTGGAATGGATGTTTTATTTAAAAATTCCAAAAGATAGTTTTGTAGTCCAAACCTCTGTATTTCTACTCCAGCCACCACTACTGGATTATTAGAATTATTTATCATATTAGCAGTTTCATCTAAAACCTCCCTCATTGCTTTAGGGTTGATTATAAAATCAGGAATATTGCATTTCTGAGGTCCTTTAACTACTTTATATACCATATCTCTAGGAATCTCTATATATACGGGAAGTTTCTGTTGAATTGCCGATGATAATACTCTCTCAATTTCTATAGGAATTATATTTATATCATCTAACACTGTTGAAGCCACTGTGACATTTTTAAAAATATTGTATTGCGTATCATAATCCTTTACCTTGTGATGAAGGAGCGATAAATTTTTCCTTTCACTTATTCCAGGAGATCCACTTATAATTACAACGGCCGATTTTTCTGCATAGGCTTCTGCTGTCGTATTAAGTAATTTTAATCCCCCTACGCAATAGGTAACACAAACTGCTCCTATTCCATTTAATCTAGCATAAGCATCAGCAGCAAATCCCGCACCTTGCTCATCGCAGGTAGTTATTGTCTTTATTTTGCTATTTGAGAGTTGATCATAAAAACCCAGAACATAGTCTCCAGGTATACCAAAAATGTGTTTTACATTGAGAGAATATAGCTGATTAATAAGATATTCTCCAACTGTAGTTTGAATTTCCAAATAATGAAATAATGATTTATTATTAAAAAAGTTTTTTGATATTTATGTATTAATTGTAAATTTTAATAATTTTTTAAATTCATAAATTCAAATACTCTCCTAGCTTTTTTGAATCATTTCATGAATATAATAAAATTTTTAATAAAAATATTATATACGAAAGTTTAGAATTTTTCTAGTTAATGTTGTAATAGAGAGATTCTACATTCTTCATATTAAGTAGATTTTATATGTATAGGAATGTGACAAACACACTATCAGTTCCACATTTAGAAATTTCTCAAAATGGTAGTAAGTCAAGTCCAGAAGCTAAATACCAAGATTATAAACAGCAGTGGTATTTCCATCCAAGTTCATGGTATAGAAGAAAAAATGGTGAAGGTAGTTATGATGGAAAAGGATGTAATCAATTTACTGGATGTATCTCTGAATGTAAATTTTTTCCAGAAAAAGGAAGACTAGAAGAAAATGAAGGCTTTGATTAGATAACTTACTCTTACTTTTTTGATTATATTATCTCAACCAAAGATAAAGTTTTTAAGCAAAATTTTATTTTAAAACTTTTTTATTATACGGTGGTTATATATTTCAATTTTTTTATATTTAAAAATATGTACATTTTTTTTAAATCTTCATTTGATGCTATATATTATTTAATATTTTAAGGCATAACAATATTATTTAAAAGCTGATTTATCATGGTAAACTATTTTCAATCTATTAGATGATAATGTTAATCTTGGGTAGGCCTTCTTTATAAAATCTATATTCTAAATATATAAGAACTAATATTTCAATAACATCAATAACATTTCTAAAATATCATTTCAGCAGATTTATAAATTATAATTCTTAGCCAAATAAAAAATATTTATATTAAGATTTAATTGATTTATTTGATTTAATTTAATTGGTAAATAAAATATAAAAAAATTCTTATATTGCTGTAGTTGATTTCCTATTACAATTTATTTTTATTAAAATTTACTACTAGGTTAGATTCTATTAAAATCAACGACTACACTATTTGAAATTTAATGATATTCTATTGAGTAATTTAATCCTTTTTTAATTAAAATTAATTTTAAATTAAATAACAAAAGAAATTAAAGGTAATATCTAATTTTATCATAGAAATATGATAAAAGATAAAGTTGCAGTAGTAACAGGTGCCAGTAGTGGTATTGGATATGCAACTGCCTTAGCATTAGCGAAAGCTGGAGCAAAGGTAGCTGCAGGAGCAAGAAGAGTTGATAAACTAGAATCTTTACAAAAAGAAATTCAGGAAGATAATGGAGAAATACTCATTGAAAAGCTTGATGTTACAAAAAAGGAAGATTGTAATTCGTTTATCGATATAGTTGTAAACAAGTGGAATCATATTGATATTTTAATTAATAATGCTGGTATTATGCCGCTTAGTTTTTTCAAAAATCTAAAAATAAACGAGTGGGATCAAATGATAGATGTAAACCTAAGGGGAGTATTATATTGTACTGCAGCAGCTATTCCAACTATGATTAACAATAAATCAGGCCACATTATTAATATTTCATCAGTAGCAGGAAGAATTATTTTTCCAGCTGGAAGTGTTTATTGTGCTACTAAACATGCCATTACCGCATTTAGTGAAGGTCTACGTCAGGAATTAAGTCAACGTTACAATATAAAAGTGACATGCATTGAACCAGGAGTGGTTGCCACCGAATTACCAAATACAATTACCGATAATGCCTTAGAAGGATTTATCGAATCAGTAAAAAAGATGGAAGCATTACAGGCCGAAGATATTGCTAATGCGATTGTATATGCGCTCGAGTCTCCTCGATATGTAAATGTTAATGAAATACTTTTGAGACCTATGTCCCAAGAAAAATAAAAATTATTTTTCAACTTATTTTATTCTCAATATTTCATATAAAAAAATTAGGGTAGTGTATTCTTAATTCTTAAATAATAAATTTTATTTTACTATAATTCTGATATTTTTTGTTGTTAATTAGCACATAGACTTACTGTCAAAGATTATTTTATTAATAAAAAAATTTAATTTTATTTCTACTTTTAATAAAAAATGAAATAAATGATTAAATTTGTTATTTTTTTATAATTGACACAATAAATGAAACATGTATTAATTGAAAAAGATTTTGATATTGCGATAGTTAAAATTAATAGGCCAGATGTATTAAATGCATTAAATTATGAACTTGTTTCTGAATTATTAGATATCTTTAATAATATAATTAATGATAATAAAATAAATGCTGTTATCTTAACTGGTGTTGGTAATAAAGCATTTTGCGCAGGAGGGGATTTAAATCAAGTCATTAAAATGGATCCTTCACAGGCGGAAAAATACGCTTCTCATATACATAATCTATTGAATACTATTGAAAATTTAGAGAAACCTGTAATTGCTGCAATCAATGGATATGCACTTGGAGGAGGATGCCAACTAGCGTTGGCTTGCGATATAAGAATTGCCTCAGCTAATGCTAAAATAGGGCAAACTGAGGTAAAAATAGGAATTCCACCAGGTTGGGGTGGTACACAGAGATTAGCAAGGATAGTTGGGATTGCAAAAGCAAAAGAACTTATATTTACAGGCAAAATACTTTGTGCGAATGAAGCAAAAGAAATTAATTTGTTTAATATGGTGGTTTCTTCAAGTAATAACCATTCATTGGTATCTAATGAGAATGAAAATACCGATAATGAAGAATTAAATATTTTATTAAATACTAAATTAATTCAAGAATCTATTAAATTCATAAGAACCATTACTCTAAATAATAGCTTTGCAATAAAAATCGCTAAATCATTAATCAATAAATCAAGAGATATAAATATAGAAAGTGGGCTTACTTGGGAAAGATTCGGTTGCGCTCTTTGTTTTACGAATAATGATAAAGATAAAGATAAAATGAAATCCTTTTTTCATAAATAATTTTACTTGACACAAAAAATTATTTTGTTATAGCATTTTTTAGATAGACATATTGATAGATTTATTTTAGTGGCTTATACTTAATTTTTTTAATTTAATAAATAGCTATTTTTTTGAAATATATATTTTATAGTGTATAGTATACAAATAATTTAGAACTTTGCAATCATTATTTTTATTGATTATAACATATACATTACTTCTATAAGGTATAATCAATATTTACGTATGCAATCATAGATAAATAAACTATTAATTGCTATTGATGGATCAGAGAAGTCTTTTGAAGTAACTATCCAGAGATATTTTATTAAATAGATCATTTGTTGTTGATGATGAAAGCAATGTAATTTAGCCAAAACAAAAATTACTTTTTTATTCTTTAGAATAAAAGAAATTTTTTATATAATTGAACATTAAAGAATGAAGTATTTACTGCAAAAATAATATAATATTTATCGTTAAAGTTATTAAAGAATATATTTATTGCTACTTTTGGACATAACATTAGACCAGTAGCAACTTAAGTTTCTAATATATGGTATATGTTTTAATTATATTTACTATATACTTATTTTCATGAAATTATATTTTTAAATATGAAATGACTTCTTCTAATTGATTGTTTAACTTTAATTTGGTTCATATCGTATCAAATAAAAATAAAAAACTCTTATGCTAGTCGATAAAATCAAATAATGGGGAAAAATAATAATGTATATAGCTCGAGAAGCCCGGTCGAATCAGTTTTCCTTGAGATGGCTGATGCCGAATCTAGCGGCTAAACTCCTTGGTAGGGCTAGGGATTTCAGGCTCTGGATCTCTGAGAAGAAACCTGGAGACAGCAGTTCGAATCTGCTCCGGGCTATAAATCTATTTTTTTAGGTCCTGCATCAATAATTTTCTGTGAAACTTCGCCAAACTTTTGAAAATTCTGTATAAATAAATTTGCTAACTTTGTAGCTGCCTGTAAATATTCATTTTGATTATTCCATGTCTGTGCTGGATCTAATAACTGATTAGGTACTCCAGGACATTCTAAAGGTATTTCTAAATTAAATATTTGATGTAACTTAAAGGAACGTTTGTCAAGTTCTCCGTTAATAACGGCAGTAACCATGGATCTAGTGTAGTTTAGATCTATTCTTTTTCCTATTCCATATGGCCCACCATACCAACCGGTATTTATAATATATACTTTTGTATTATGCTGAGTAATTTTATTTCCAAGCATTTCAGCATAATTAGTAGCATGTAGAGGCATAAATGGAGCTCCAAAACATTGTGAAAAAGTTTCTTTTGGTTGAGTTATACCTCGTTCAGTTCCAGCTAATTTACTTGTATAACCTGACATAAAATGATACATAGCACCTTCTTTACTAAGCTTAGCAATTGGTGGCATTACTCCAAAAGCATCCGCAGTTAAAAATATAATCACTTTGGGATGTTCTGCCAAACCTGGAATAACTGCTCCAGGAATAAATTCTAATGGATAAACCACACGAGTATTTTCGGTAAGAGAACCATTAGAAAAGGCAGGAATTCTATTATGTTGAGAAACAACGACATTTTCCATTACAGACCCAAATCTTATTGCATTCCAAATTTGGGGTTCACTTTCCTTCTTTAAGTTAATACATTTTGCATAACAACCACCTTCAAAATTAAAAATTCCATTTGAAGACCATCCATGTTCATCATCTCCAATTAAGAATCTATTAGAATCAGCTGATAATGTTGTTTTTCCTGTACCTGATAAACCGAAAAATAATACAGTATCATTACTTTTTCCAATATTCGCAGAACAATGCATAGGAAATATACCTTGTTTTGGTAAATAATAATTCATTAAAGAAAAAATTGACTTTTTAATTTCTCCAGCATATGATGTAGAACCTATTAAAATGATTCTTTTCTTTAAATTAATAACTATGAAGGTTTCAGAATTAGTGCCATCTTTTTTGGGTATTGATTTGAAATCATTTAATGAAAGTAAAATAACCTTTGGTTTGTGTTTCCTTAATTCCTCTTTTGTTGGTTTTATAAATATTTGATTTGCAAAAATAGATTGCCAAGCCTTATCTGTTATTATACTTATAGGCAGCCTAGCTTCTTTATCTGCTCCGACAAAACCATTGAATAGAAAAAGTTCTTTATTTCTTACAAATTTTTTCATTCTTTCAAAGATACTATCAAAATTCTTTTCAGAGATTGGGTGATTGACTTTACCCCAATTAACAGTTTTTTTTGTAATATTGTCTTGGACTATATATCTATCATCAGGTGATCTTCCAGTAAATTTACCAGTCTGAACTGATATTGATCCAGTATGAGATAAAATTGCCTCTTTTTTTTGAATCGAAAATTCTACTAAATCAGGGACGGATAAATCAGGGTATAATTTTTTTGGAGTGAGTCCATATTGATGCATCATTGCTAATCTTTTTGAATTACCTTTCTCTGAATCCTTGGCCATGAGGATACTTTTACGGATTATTATTAGCATTATTTAATTGATGTCCTTCAATAAGAAAAAGCTCTAATCATCTTTAAATAATATAATTTTGAAGTAATAAGATATTTTAATAGAATTTCTATATTAATTAGTCTAGGTAAAGAATTTTCTTATTTTTTTATTATCATTTCTGTTAAATCTATATTAAAAAATGTATTTAATATTCCAATATAGCTTTGAACTGGAGGAGGGATTTCATCTTCACAAGATACGTCATTATTCCAAGCATTTATCCAAATTGTCATACTTAAAAGAATATTTATAAATCTAGAATATTTTGTCGGTGTTTCAAGTTTTTTAATATATTTTTCAGATAGGAGCCATGAGGCAGTAAAATCTAGGCATGAATTACCATAAAGAGATTTTATTTGTTGTTTCAAATCTAAGGCATAAATAAATGGTTTTATACACATTATGAATGGAAAATCTACTTCAGATGGCATCATTAGACCCGGAGGAGATAATAAAGTGACGAATCGCGATCCAATTTTCATTTCTTTTTCAATTTTTAATCTTAATATATCTATGAGGTCAACATCATTAACCCAAAAAAACAAAATAGTAGCTTCAGAGATATCTAATTCTTCTATTGGTTTTTTAATAATTTCTATTCCTTTTATATTTTGAGTTTGATATTTAGCATTTTGAATGAATTTGTCTTTTTGATCAATTCCAATTACCTTTTTAACTCCAAATTCTTCTTTTGCAATTTTTAATGAATGAATATTATTTCCAAACCCGATGTAATAGAAAATATCTTCAGACGATAATTTTGAAAATTTAAAGATGTTTCTAAAAACAGTGTCTGATACTGTAATATTAGAACCAGAAATTACTTCTGAAGGTAAATGTGAAAGAAATTCATCTATTTTCAAATTTTTAATACTTTTTACAATAACGTATATATTATTTCTTTTATTCAGATAATAAAAAAAATAGCTTTAAGAATATTTTTTAAAGAAATGTTATGGTTTTTCTAAATTTGTAATTATTCTTAATACTTGTTGTTTGAAAAATCAAAAAAAGAAGAATAACTTTATAAAGTGAAATTATCCTATCAACTATATGTTTGATCTAAAGGATTATTTCTCAAAGATTGTTAATCAAGTTCGAATGATCTCCAATAAGTCGGATCAATCATATGAAAGAATAGTTTGCAAAATTTGCAATAGAATTTGTTATAACAAAAAAGATTTAAAGATTCATCTTAAGAAAGAACATCCAGATTTAACTTCTCCTCCTACAAGAACATAGAATATTTTATTAAATAACAGGTGTTGTTATTATTTATTACTTGATGAAAATAACATAAAAAGAAAAGATTAATCGATAAATCAAATACTTTAAAATAGTATTATAAGTTTTTAATTAAAATATGACTGAAAATAAATATGAGATAGGATTTAATAATTTTAGGGAAATTTATGGTGAATTTGGATTAAGAGTAATAGAAAATTTAAAGCAAATTTCACCTGACATAGTGAAATTTATTATTGAATTTGCATTTGGAGAAATTTATAATCGCAAGAAATTAGATATAAAATCAAGAGAATTAGTTTCACTATCTTCATTATTAACTTTAGGAAATGCGATTCCTCAATTAAAGTCACATATTCATGGTGCTTTAAATATTGGCTGGACAAGAGATGAAATACTGGAAATTGCAATACAAATTTTATTATATAGTGGATTTCCTAATGCCCTAAATGGTTTACAAATTATGAAAGAGGTATTTGACGAAAGAGATAACAAAGGAATAC
>JAATVJ010000023.1 GCA_014523515.1 Nitrososphaerales archaeon TH1177
CAATTTGCTATAAGCGGAAGTTTAGTCATGGCTTTAGTAGGATATGGTTTAGCATTAGGACAAGATATTACCTATTATAAAACAGAATATAAAATACAGGATATGTTTGTAGCATCTCCTGTATCGCCATTAACCTATATGACAGGTTTAGCGTTATCGGAGATTTTATTTGGATTACCAGCCCTTCTAATTTTGTTATTTTTAGTTTTTTATATCGGCGTTACGTTAATTTACATTCCATTACTTATCTTTATAATATTAATAGTTTGGATCTCTACTTCTAGTATGGGTTTCTTTTTATCTTCCCATATGTTATATATGAGAAATGCAACCCAGATTATATCTTTTGTTAATATTTTTTTAGCTATTTTGCCGCCTGTATTTTATTCAATTTCTAAACTCCCTGAAATTCTTCAGTATGCTTCCTATATTGTACCTACAACTCATGCTTCCTTGATGATTCAATATGCGATGGGATTTGATACACCTCAAAATTGGTCTTTATTGATTGGGATATCAGTACAGTTAGTATATGCTATGGCATTTCTGATCTTAGCAAAAGCTCATGCAATATGGCGAGAAACTTAACTTTAGTCTTGATGAACTAATAGGTCATGGTGGGATTTGGACCCACGACCTAAGGTTTACAAAACCTTCGCTCTGGCCAGGCTGAGCTACATGACCTTACACTTATCGACTTTTTATTATCACTATAATTAATTCTTTGCCAATAACTAGAATATATTTAAGTAACTATATTTTTAGAAATCAGTATTGGTAAATCAAGAATTTAAAGTTATTGTTACAATAGAAAATAAACCTTTTATAAATGACCCTGAAGGAGAAACAATATATCAAGAGTTAATTTTAAAAAATAATTATAAAAATATTAAATCAGTTAGAACTGCTAAGGTATTAAAATTGATTATAAGTGCAAAGAATTCAAAGGAAGCAGTATTGAACATAAGAAAAATGTGTGAAGATTTGCGAATATTTAATCCTCTTGTAAGCAATTGTGAAGTTAATGTAACTCATGACAAGGAGGATGCAAATTAAGTTATTAGAAAAGATAAGTATCCATAATTATAGATCAATTAATTACAATATTAATAAATTCTAATTTATTATGATGAATGATGTGAGACAGCTCTGTTTAAAAGTAAAATCGTGCGCAAATGTTTAGCTAAGTCAGTTACAGTAATTATTCCAACTAATTTTCCATTATCGATAATAGGTAACCTTCTTATTCTGTTATTTACCATCCTTTGAACTGCAACATCGATTGAAGTATCAGGAGAAGCTGAAGTTCTTATCTTGGACATCATATCACCTACTTTTACACTAGATAATTTTAATTCTTTGAGGCAAACCTTTTTGATAAAATCTCTTTCTGTAATTATTCCAATTGGTTGATCATCGGATAAAACAATTAATGAGCTAACTCCTTTTTCACTCATTAGTTGTGCGGCTTTTAACGCAGTATCTTTTTCAGAGATTGTGAGGAGTTCTTTGGTCATTATGTCTCTTACTAATTCATCCATGGCAATGAAATATACTATAAAAAGGAAAACCTTATAATTCTATCAATTAAATTAATAGGACAATAATTTAAATTACCTTTTTATAGATCCAAAAATATTAATTCGTATAAAATCTCTTTTTTTACTATAGACAAATGTTAACAATTGGGATCCCTATATTTCCTGGAAGTAATTGTGACAGAGATGTCTATTATGTTTTAACCAATATCTACAAGGTAAAAGCAGATCTTATTTGGCATAAAAAAGACAATATAAAAAATTATGACGCAATAATAATTCCTGGTGGATTCTCTTTTGGTGATAGGTTAAGAGCAGGAATTATAGCCGCTCATAGTCCGATAATTAAAGAAGTTAAAAGACTAGGGAATCAAGGTGTACCTATATTAGGCATTTGTAATGGATTCCAAATCTTAGTAGAGTCAGATTTATTACCAGGTGCTTTAATCAAAAATAATTCTCTGAAATTTATTTGTAAATGGACAGATCTTCAAGTTAGAAATATTAATACTCCTTTTACATTATCGTTTCAAAAAAATGAAATCTTCAAAATTCCTATTGCTAATGGAGAGGGAAGGTACATCTTAAATGAAGAACAAATAAAGGAAATTAGAAAAAAAAATCAAATTGTTTTTAGTTATTATAATGATGATCCTCATGGGTCTATGGAATCTATTGCAGGAATTTGTAATGAATCAGGTAATATTGTAGGAATGATGCCACATCCTGAACGAACATGTCAAAGTGAATTAGAAACATTTGGATTAACAAGTAGAGCTATGAGAATTTTTGATTCCTTAGTGAATTTTCTAAAAAAATAAGCTCATAAAGAGTAAATCTATAATTTAGATCATTTGGAAATATTAACTAAAGCAGAATTAAAGTATCTTACAAAAGAATTAAAACGTGAACCAAATCCTATAGAAAAGGAGATTGTTGGTGCACAGTGGTCAGAACATTGTTCATATAAATCCTCCAAAAAGTATATTAAACTGCTTCCAAGCAAAGGAGACCAAATCCTAGTTGGTCCTGGTTATGATGCGGGAGTAATCGATGTCGGAAATGGCGAAGTAATTACCATACATATTGAAAGTCATAATCATCCATCTGCTGTCGAACCATATGGAGGAGCAGCCACAGGGGTCGGTGGTGTAATTCGTGATATCATTTCTATGGGGACTATGCCTATTGCTTTACTAAATGCACTAAGATTTGGACCCATCAGTTCACCTCTTTTTTATAATAATATCAAATCTGCTATTGATGAAGATAATGAAATATATTCACATTCTAGATGGTTATTAAAAAATGTAGTCAGAGGAATAGCAGATTATGGAAATTGTATAGGAATTCCAACCATTGGCGGAGAAATAGAATTTGATGATTCTTTTGAGAATTATTGTTTGGTAGATGTTGCATCGATAGGATTTGGAAAAAAAGATAATCTAATACAAAATGTCGTTCGAGCAAATGATATTATCATATTAGCAGGAAGCCTCACAGGACGAGATGGAATACATGGTGCATCCTTTGCATCAAAAGAATTGGAAGAAGAAAACAGATCTGCAGTGCAAATTCCAGATCCCTTCATGGAAAAGTTGTTGATTGATGTGACAAGAGAAGCTATTGAAAATGATGTATTAAAAGCGGTGAAAGACTTAGGAGGAGGAGGATTATCTTGTTGTCTTTCTGAAACTTCTGCTAATTTAGACAAAGGTTTTGACATCGATGTCTCTAAAGTTCCGGTAAAATATCATGATATGAATCCTACAGAAATTATGATTTCCGAATCTCAAGAAAGAATGTTATACATTACAAGCAAGAATAAATTTGAAAAATTTTCAAAAATTCTCAAAAAATATGAAGTTCCTTTTGCAATAATTGGCAAAGTTAAGAATCATAAAAACCTGATAATATACAAAGAAAAAAAAGCTATTGCAAATATGCCTTCACATTTGATAGCCTATGCTCCATTAATGAACCGAAAAAGTGTAAAGCCCAAATATATCGATGATTTGAGATTAAAGAAAATTTCGCTAAAGGTTCCAAATGATTTGAACATAAGAGTTCTTAGTATGTTATCAAATCCAACTATTGCCTTCAAGAATTGGATTTTTCAACAATTTGATCAAGAGATAGGATTAAGGACCATTCTTAAGCCAGGTATTACTGATTCTGCAGTTTTGAAATTAAATACTAATAAATTTCTTTCAGCGAAGTTGGACGGAAATTCTAAATTATGTTATCTGGATCCATATCAAGGTGTCTTATCCTGTCTTTCAGAAGCCCGAGCAAATATAATATGCTCTGGTGGAATGCCTATAGGAATAGTTGATCATTTGCAATTTGGTAATCCTGAAAATCCTGAAATCTTTTGGACATTTCAAAAAGGTATAAAAGCTATTATTGATTTTAGTAAATTCAATAAAATTCCCGTAGTAGGAGGCAAAGTTAGTTTTTATAATGAAACCAAACACGGACCGATTAAACCTTCACCAGTTATAGGAATGATTGGATTAATAGAACACAAGAATCATATTTCAAAAGCGTTTCCTAATTATGACGATTCCTTGTTTATTATAGGAAACACATTTAATGAGATGGGAGGATCGGAATATTATCAATATTTGAATGGAATTCTAGGCGGATCTGTTCATCAATTGGATTTACATACCGATTCTATAAATTCAAATCTAATATTAAAAGTAATTAAAAATGGATTAATTAGTTGTGCTCATGATTGTTCCAAGGGAGGCCTCTCTATTGCATTGTTAGAAATGGCAATTGGTGGCAGTTGTGGAATAGAGATTAATTTAGATAAAGTTCCCAATAATTGTAAAAGATTAGATAATCTTTTATTTTCTGAAACTCCTTCTAGATTCATTATAGGAACAAAAGATGAAGATAAAATTGAAAAGATATTGTCTAGCTGTAAAAATTTAGAATATTCCAAAATTGGAAAAGTCGTAACCTCCTCAGACAGGATAATATTCCATCAAAATAATAAGAAAATTATCGATATTGAAGTAGAAATTGCAAAAAAATATTACGAAAATATTTCCAAAATAATGGAAAGTTATTGAATTTAAGTAATGAATGTATATAAAGAAAATAAATCATTTACTACTAGGACATAGGATTAAAATATTTTAATTGAGTAATAATGGTGTATTGTAAATGGTTAGGGAGAATTGTGGTGTTGTTGGAGTTTTTTCTCTTGATCAACATAATATAATTCCAATTCTTATTGATTCCCTACGCGCTCTACAACACCGAGGACAAGAATCATGGGGTATAGCCGTTCCGAATAAAAAACCATTCAAACAATTAGGTTTGGTTTCTAGTTATGCGGATAGTTTTAAAACTATTATTAGAAAGTTCAAATCAAATGCTGCTATAGGTCATGTCAGATATTCTACTTTTGGCAAGAGTACAATAGAAAATGCTCAACCATTAAAAGTCAAAGATCTATGTATTGCACATAATGGAACAATTGCAAATGTCGAAGAATTAGCCAATATGGTCGGTGGATGTACCTTTACACCTCAAACCATGAGTGATACGCTAATAGCAGCTAAAAGACTTGTAGAGCATCTTTCTAATTCAATGAATATAAAAGATTCAATTAAAATTCTCAAGCAAGAGATGATAGGCTCCTTTTGTTTTACCTTCTTGACTGATCAAGGATCGGTGTATGCAGCAAGAGATACAAAAGGCTTTAGACCATTAGTTTTAGGTTTTCACAAAGAAACAAATACCTATATTATTGCCTCAGAATCCTGTGCCTTTTCTGCAGTAGGGGCCTACTTAGTAAGAGATATAGAGCCAGGAGAATTAATCAAAATAAGTCCAAATGGTTTAGAGACTGAAAGATTTTCATCTGAAAACCCACACGCGCATTGTGCTTTTGAATATACTTATTTTGCGCATCCTGTGAGTATAATGGAAGGGGTCAATATTTATGCAGCGAGAAAAAGAATGGGTGAATTTTTAGGTAAAATATTTCCAATTGATTCAGCTGACATAGTAATTCCAGTACCAGATTCGGCAAGACCTGCTGCATTAGGTTATGCTCAGGAGACAGGCTTACCTTTTGACGAGGGGTTAGTTAAGGATAGACATATTAATAAAGGCACCTTGAGAAGTTTCATTGAACCTTATCAGTCAGATAGAATTGAAATAAATAAAGGAATTCTCCCTATTAAAGACATTATCAATCACAAAAACG
>JAATVJ010000185.1 GCA_014523515.1 Nitrososphaerales archaeon TH1177
ATCTCTCTTATTTCTGGTACTGTGTACCCCCGTCATTAGCAAGAAGTATAATTTTTATTCTATATTTTATTTCTGGATTTGTATCCAAAAGAGAATAGAGTTTGTTTTTCTCTTTATCTGCAATCTGCCTAAGGGGAGTATATCTTACCACATGAATAAGTAAATATACACCAAGCTAAAGCTCTATCCATCACATATCCTTGTCAAAGAGGTAAACAGTATTTTACTATAATTATCAATTCATTTGTTTACATAACTGTTAAAACTATAATCAAAAACTAGATGTTCAACACAAGGTATGCACGCAAATGGTCGATTATTATATCTTTACCAAATGCAATGATTCTTCTAAATTCAACTAATTAATTGTGTAATAACAAATTAAATTAGTGTTGAACTAGGCTTGTGTTTTGGGCATTCATCATTCAAACAGTCAATCTCGTGTAATAACGATCATATACTCATTCAAATATTAATTGCAAGATTCTTATCATTAGATGAATATATAAATGTTACAACATTTAGCATAATTTATTGAAATTTCTATAACAATATGATCCATTCCTAATACTATGATATTTCTATAAAAATCTTATAATGAGACTCCACGAGTAGAACGCGGGGAGTGGGATTCGAACCCACGAGTTCTTTCGAACATGGGATTAGCAATCCCACGCCCTACCAGGCTAGGCGACCCCCGCTCAAAGACATTAAGAATATACTCCATTTAAAAAAAAGACATATTAATTTATTATCTTTCCCATAAACCATTTTTAAAGATATATGTATTGACAAAATTATTCTCAATGCTTTTTGCCTGATATGGAAGCCATTTAGAAGAAGATTCATCATAAAAATAAATAACTTCAAAAGTATTAGGTGGTATAGAACTTAATTGTATAGATACTATATCTACAAGATATTCTACTTTTTCTATGGCAATCTCGAATGAACGACTTGAGCTATTCATTAGAGAAAAAATAATATCAAAATCTCTTTGGT
Source organism: Nitrososphaerales archaeon TH1177 (assembly GCA_014523515.1). Taxonomy (GTDB): domain Archaea; phylum Thermoproteota; class Nitrososphaeria; order Nitrososphaerales; family Nitrososphaeraceae; genus TH1177. Next base: position 1,003 of record JAATVJ010000185.1, read on the forward strand.
TTGTAATACCTTTAAATCTAAAGATAGATATAACTGGTTTTTTACCTCGTCTATGTTTTATTTCTTTTATTATATTTTTAATAGAATTCCAATATTCAATTGAAATGGTCTGAAAAAGGTAATTATCAAATTTAACTGGAAAGATTATTTCAATAAATGTAGTTGAATAATCAGTAATTGAAAGAAAATTTGGAAGTTGGCTTTCCATATCATCAAACGATAATTTTTCTTCTATAACATAGAATATTTTCATTAAAAGAGTATAGATTATTTCTTGCTCTCTAATTGAAAGATCATAAAAACGAAAATATACTGAGGAATCCAAGAAATATAATTATTAATTGAATAAAACAAAATTTATAGTTTCTTATCTAAAAGCTTAAAATAGATAGCAGATTTGGAATAAATTTTTTCAAATATCATATAAAAAAACTTTTTTATCATCATATTTTTATAGTAGAAACAAAAAAATAAAATGATAGCTGATGACGATATTTCAATTAAAATTGGCTAGCAGTAACTATCATATCATTTAGTTGTTTATGTATTGATAAATAATGAGTACCTTTTGACGTCGTTTTATAGGTTTGTGTGTGAGAATTAAATTCAAGTAGCTCTTTTTCTAGTAATAAGGCAAGATATTCTTTCAACTGCGAATAAGATAAGAATGCACTATACATAATTTTCGTTGCTGTAATCCCATTATTGTTTCTGCTATTTGCTACCGATTCTAGTATGAAAGCTATGATTTCATTTCTGCTTCTATTCTTCATGGTTTATTAATATTTTTATTGCTATGTTAAGATTAAGAAAGAATTAATTTAAAAAAATGGATAGAATATGGATTTTTGAAATTCTTCAAGAAGTATATGTGATATAATAGCCAGTATTGAAGATATTAAAGTATTATAGTAAATTTTTTTATATTTAATTAAAATAAGAAATTAAATTATACTATATAAATATATTACATGATAATTATAATAAATATAACACATATCCATTTAAGTTAAGACTATTTCACCTCCAATTTTGAATAGAATGGTGTTTCTGATTTTTGCATTATATAAATAAAGGAATAATTTGATCCAATTGTATACATGTTGTAGATTACATTTATTTCTCGTTTTGTTATTAATACAAGGATAATAATCATCAAAAGATTCTGTCCTGTCTTTAAAATACTGCATTACTCTTTCTATCAATCAGACTTTTCTCTAAAGGAGAATGTAATCTATGTTTTAAATGTAGAAAGTTACATGCTTGCGGATACCATGTTCCACCATCTCTGAGTAAACAGTATGTCTACCATATTTATCTACCAGAGAATGAATAAAGTTCTCTGCTACAAACATGTTTCTTTATTCTGAAATGTAGATTCCAAGCACAGATTTATGAACTAGTTCTATACAAATCCATAACCAGAAATTTTCAACACCAATCTGAATAATAGTTTCATCTATTATGAATGCAGAAACTCTTCTGTGTTTGTTATATAGATCTGACATGATGAACCAAATCGTTAAATCCAATCCCATACAACAACACGACTTCTTTGTTGATCCTTAAAAGGTTCCAATGCATTAGATGTATTTCTTAAATTGAGACCAAGAAAATACAAATACAAATAGAATACATTACAATAAAGGTAGATGTTCTCTCTATTTCTTTCAAAAAATCTAAAGGTCATTAGATTAGAAATAGGACGTTTACAGCTAAATCTATTTCCTTAAATTAACAGGACTTATTGGACTATATGTTCATTATTATTCTTTAATAGCTATAACAATATTAATTAGTATTTATGATTATAGTAAAATTAAGAAATTAATTAAGGCAATTGATTATCTTGTTATTAGATTAAGTCTTTATTAAAGTGATAGGATCGAACAAAAATATAAGTAACAACTTAAATAATTATTACAATATATAATTTAATATAATTTACAAAATTTGATCAACATATTTGGCTAATAATAAAATTTAATTTTTTGCACAATTACAATGCAAAAAAGTAAAATAATGAGAACAATTTTTTATTTTCTTTGGTTTTCCTTCACTATTGGTATATTAACCATAATTTAAGAACAAAACCTGTCCAGTTGGATTAAATTTATTCTCAAGGTATCCATTTTCTATTTCAGACATATTCAATGCTCTATTCCATAATCTTATTTCATCAACGTCCCCTGTAAAGAATTTATCTTCATTCAATGAGTTTGCTCCTATCCTTAATGGTTGAGTTCCAGTATTATCTGGTGTTTCTTTAATAAATAACTTATTTCCTATTGGTTTTCCGTCAACAAATAAGAATAATGCAGATCCATTAAATGTTAAAGCTCCATGATGCCATTTTCCATCATTATATTTTTCTCTTGACACAATAATGAAATCTTCTCCTGCAGCTGTCTCAAACCCACCGGCTAAACCATTCTCTTCATTTGTCCAAATTCCATAATTTAAATTCATTCCTTCTTCATCTACATTCATTCCTCCTTTGTTCACAATATGACCGGGTTCAGTATTATTTTGGGCAGTCCTAAACCAAACAGATAAAGTAAACTCAGTAAGGTTCAAATTATCACTGTTAGGAATTTCTTGGAATTTTGAATCTGTCAATGTTAGAAAAGGTTCATGTTTATAATTTGTAGCATTTGCTGATTGTGCATCAGCTTTAAAGTCGTCGGCGGGAAAAAAAGAGACGGCAATGATAGTAAATAAAATTGATGTAGTAGCTAATGCTAATAATTTTTTACTATTGTTTTGCATGATTAGAGAGAGCAGAAAAAGTATAAATAGATGACCATGAATTTTTCAGTTTCTTATCACATAGAGAAATAATATAAGATAATTATAACATATAATTATATATCTAATTCATTATAAATATAATCTTAAAACCAAAAATTTTTGTTGATAACTAAAAAAGTTAAAAGAAAGTTCAAGGTAGCAGAAAACGTGAGTCTTTCAGTAGATAAATCTAGTGAATGTTAATGCTATCAAGCTTTTGAAAATTATAATAATAGATTAATTTTTTAAATATTCAAATTTAGAAAAATTCTTTATGCTTTATTTTTCTATCAATGTTTCAGAAAATATAAATAAATTTTATTGACTATATAAAAGTAATAAATACTAGATAAAGAATTTATGGGTATTGTTATTGTTATTGTTATTATTTGATGATGTTAGTTGTCACTGTATTTTGTATTACGCTTTTTAAAGTCTGGGTTACAACAGGAAGAATCCTTTGATCATTTATTTGTGGTATTATATAATCATATTTGAGATGTTTGCTTTCTACTAAATCTGCAATGGCATATGCAACATTGACACACAATTGATCATCCAACACTTTAACTCGCAGGTCTAATAAAGATCTGATTACTGATGGAAAAACCACAGCATTGTTAACTTGGTTAGGAAAATCAGATCTTCCGGTGGCAACAATTTTTGCACCAGCATCCAAAGCATATTGAGGCAATATTTCAGGATCAGGATTACTTAATGCAAAAATTATTGGATCTGCATTCATAGAAGTGATCATTTTATCATTTAAAATGTTACCTTTTCCAGAAACACCTATAAAAACATCAGATCCTTTCATTACTAAATCTAAAGAACCTTCAATTTTTGCAGGATTAGATTTAGAAGCTATTTCGGCTTTGAATGGATTGTTTATTAAATCTCTTCGTCCTTTATAAAGTGCCCCATTGCTATCAACTACTATTATATTTTTACACCCTGCAGAAGTAAGAATGTTAGTTATTCCATATCCTGCCGATCCTGAACCTAAAATTACAACTTTAATTTTTTCTAATTGTTTTTTCATGAGTTTAAGAGAATTTATCAATGCAGATAATGTAATTATAGCAGTTCCATGTTGATCATCATGAAATACAGGTAAAGAAATTTCTTCTTTTAGCCTTTCTATAATTTCTAAAACCTTAGGTGATTCTATATCTTCTATATTGATAGCACCAAATAAAGGTTGGATATATTTCACAAAATTTATTATCTCTTCTTTATCTTGAGTTGCGATACAGAGAGGGAAAGCATTTATCCCACCTAAAATCTTGAAGAGAACTGACTTTCCTTCCATCACTGGAAGAGCTGCATCAGGACCGATGTTACCAAGACCTAGTACGCGAGATCCATCACATACAATTGCGACATTATTCCATTTAGAAGTAAAATCATAAGCTAATTCTTTATTTTTACTGATTTCCGATGCAACATATGCAACACCCGGAGTATAAATTAAATTAATTAAGCTGTTTTCTTTTGCAAAAATATTTTCAACAGGAACACGATTTTGAATTTCAATTTTACCTTTCAGCATTCTATGCATATTAATAGAATCATCTTTTAGAATCAAGTAAGGACAATATTAAAAAAAACACTATAATAATTCTTCTAATGTTAAATTAATAGCATTACAAGAAAATAATTTTACCTATTACAAAGACCTCAGAAATAGAGTTGCAATACTAAAATATATTACTAGGGTTGTAATATCACTCATTATTGTTGTTAATGGTCCAGAAGATATTGCAGGATCTATTCGAAATTTTGTTAATAATATTGAGAGAGACGTTGATACGAATGCCTGAAAAAGCATACTGAAAAATATTGATATGCCAATTATTACGCCTATAGTAATTGAGAGCCAACCAATAAAAACAACTGTAAAAAGTATAACACCTAACGTTATTCCAAGAATAGAGCCAATCTTTATTTCCCTAGACATGTAATTTCGAAATGAAAAATTTGGTTCTAGAGCTATCATTCTAACTATTAAAGTTTGAGATTGAGTTCCTACTGCATCACTAAGATATACTATAACAGGAATAAATGCTGCCAAAGTCAAATATGAGCTCAAAATATCTTCGAAACCTCTTACAACATAGGCAGCCAATAAACCTCCAAAGAGTCCTATTATCAATGAGGGCAATCTAGCTTTTATCAATCTTTTAGCAGGAGTTGTTATATCTTCAATTTCTTTTATATGATGGTGTATGCCTCCTGATTTGAGAATATCTTCTCGGAATTCATTGTGAAAAATATTGATTATAGCCCTGTAGGGAACTACTCCTACTAAATGATTTTCATTGTTTACAACTGGAATTGCCTTCAATTCATGATCTAATACCAAATAAATTATTCTTTCTTGATCTGTAAAATAATTGACTGTAATAGGCTTTCTCTTTATCATTTTATCAATCTGAATGTCAGCATCAGATTGTAATAACTCACGTATGGATACTACACCTTTTAAAATCCCAGTATTATCAATAATATAAATATAATCTATGATTTCTAGATCTTTTGCACAATTAACAAGGATATTCTTGACATTCCCAACAGTTTCTGTATTCATGACTGAAAGAAATTTTTTGGAAATGCTTAAACCTGCAACGTCAAATTGACCTTGGATAGAATTCATCCATTATATTTTAATAAAGCAGCATTATTAAACAAATATACTATTAATTGACAACAGATTTGAATTTTTTTATGATCTTTTGCAATCTATTTCAATCTATTTCTAACTACTACTAATATAATTAATGGATAAATGTTAATATTATTTAGAAACTTTGTTTTAGTGTCTTCTTAAATAAGTAATGATATAATGTCTTCTAATATAATTATATCCAAAGAAAACTTTTGTAATTTAAGATAATTATTGTTATATAATGATCTAGAATCATAAAATTTATTTTAAAAATTTCTATAAACTATATGTATCTTAAATTGCCTTGAAATAAATAATACAATTATAATAAAATTAAATTGAAATAGTTAAAAAGGAATTTTCCTAATTCATAATTATCGTTAATAAAATTAGAAGAGATACAGAATTTATTATATAGAAATTTAATTAGATGAATTTTACTGTATTTTATCTTAGTATTTTCATTAATATTCTTTAAAATAATAATATGAACATAATTAATAGTGATCTTCAGCTGACAGTATTTCAAAGATACTCCAAAAATCCTATACTTGTTCCAAATAAAGATCACTGGTGGGAATCAAAGGCAGTTTTTAATTGTTCTGTATCCTATGATGGAGATAATGTCCATATGCTATATAGAGCAATTGGAGAATATGACTATTATATCTCAAGAATAGGTTATGCAAGAAGCAC
>JAATVJ010000186.1 GCA_014523515.1 Nitrososphaerales archaeon TH1177
AGACCAATGCCCTCCATATTTATTCCAACATACCAGAAATAATGGAATATTTGCATTTCATCACAATACGCTTTTTTCAAAAAAGATACAATTCTATCTACATTTTCACCTAACAGTCTTATTTCTGTTTTACCCATCTATCAATTATAAATAGTATATTTAATAATCGTAACTAAGAAATTTTTATACTTTGTATTAGAGATTTCTTAATATTTACAATAAAATTGTATTATGGATGTATGAATAATATTTAGAGAAGAGAAATACTTCTGCAATCAACATAATATAAGCAGAAAGTAATAATACAATATTTAAATCAAAGTCTTCCAAATTGGAATAGTAACAAAACCAATGCACCTATTCCGGCACTAGCAGGAATAGTAATAATCCAAGCATATATTATTTTTCTGCCAATACCCCATCGTACTGCCGAAAGTCTTCGTGTAGTTCCTACACCCATTATAGCTCCTGATATGGCATGTGTTGTACTAACAGGAATTCCTAACCATGCCATAGTAGATAATATTACTCCACCACCAGTCTCTGCACAAAATCCCTGATATGGTTTCAATTCAGTAATACGAAAAGCCATTGTTTTTACTATTCGCCATCCTCCCAAAAAAGTTCCAATAGCCATTGCTATAGCAGCTGAAAGAATTACCCAAATTGGCACTTCAAAATTTTTTGCATCCAAAAAACCTCCTGCTATTAGCAAAGCTGTAATTACTCCCATAGTTTTTTGTCCATCATTTGCTCCATGTGTGAGAGAGAAAAAGGCAGCTGACGCTATCTGTAATTTACCAAAAACTCGGTTTACTTTCCCTGAATGAGATTTTCTCAAAAAATATATTAATAATATTCCAAATGCCAAAGCTACACTAAATCCAAGAACAGGAGAGACTACAAGAAATGTTAATACTTTTTGTATACCTCCAAAAACTAATGCTTCAAAACCACCAAAAATTAATGCAGAACCAATTAAGCCGCCGATAAGTGCATGGCTACTAGAGGCTGGTAAACCAAAATACCATGTAATTAAATCCCATACAATTGCTCCAACTAATCCGGCTAAAATAACTTCAGCAGTTGAAAAATTAGGTTGTATAATTCCCTTACCTACAGTTGCTGCAATAGCAGTACCAAAAACAAATGGACCGATAAAATTAGCTAAAGCTGCCATACTTACTGCTTGAAGTGGTTTTAAAACTCTAGTTCCTACAACAGTTGCTATTGCATTAGCGGCATCATGAAAACCATTTACAAAATCAAAGAAAAGAGCTGCGATTATTCCTGCTATAATTAGTGAAAATGGTTCCACTTTAATGACATCCTGACAAAAAATGACTAACTATTATCCATATTTGAGAACAATATCTTCAACTATATCTGCTACATCCATACATCGATCTATTGAAGATTCCAAATTCTGATAAATTTCGTAATTCTTAAGTATATGTACAGCATCGTTAATTTCAAATAATTCCGCTATAGCTTTTCTATATATATGATCTGCCTCACGTTCATATTTTTTAATTTTACGACAATGTTCTATTAAATCTCCATTTTTTTTTGATGTATATAATTTTATTAGTGCATCATGTATTTCTTTTGAAGATAATTGTAAAAGATTAGCAAGCTCTAACATATAGGACATTGGTTTTTTAATTTTAAATAGTATAAATCTATCAGCAGTACCATCTATATAATCTAGAACTTGATCTATTGTACTAGTTAATCCTGATAGATCTTCTCTATCCAACGGAGTAACAAATGTCTGTGATAAAGTTGTAAAGAATTCATGAGTAATATTATCTCCTTTAACCTCAAGTTCTTTTATCTTATCTTTATTTTCAGAAAGAGATTTTTCATAATCTGATAATAGTTCTACAAGTAATGATGTTGCTTCAACTAAAATAGATCCTTGTTTTTCTAAAGAGCCAAGGATTAATTTATCATTAGCACGAGCCCATGTAAGCCAATTACTAGGCAAATCCACATATCACATTAACAAGTTAAAATTTAATATTTTATAAAGCATTAGATATTTTTTATCTGAACTTTTCTATTGTTAATTAATAGGAAAATTATAATATAATATTTTTGTAGCTCTTATTTTTGGATATTGTTGGATATTAGATGATAGCTAGAGCTCTAACAGGAGATCCTGATGCTCCATGCAATTTGAGCGGAATAGCTATTAATTTAAAATTTTTTATATTTATTTGAGCTAAATTACAGAGATTTTCTATTATTATTATATTATTTTTTAAAAGTACTTTATGAACAGAAAAATCCGAATTTATTCCTGAATCGATACTTGGACTATCAATTGCTACGGCATTAATTTTTTTACTAGACAAGTAATTAGCTGCCTCCAATGAGAGTCCAGGATTTGCATGTATATAATTATCAGAGTTATAATTATATTCCCATCCTGTAGCAAAAACAATAGAGTCATTTTCTTTAATATCTATACCACTGTTAACTATATCTTCTACTGAAATAAGTTGATTAGCTGATTTTAAAATTTTTAACAAATGAACATTCTCCATGAAAAATCTATTTACATCTAGATTATCTATAGGCTCAGCTTTCTCAATAAAATGAGACGGAGCATCTATATGAGTTCCAGTATGAGTGCTTAGAAAAATTGCTTCGGAATCATAGCCATCAATACTATATTTAGTCCACTTTAAAAAGTAAACATTAGGAGATCCAGGAAAAAGTTTAATATTTGAATTTATAGATTGACTCAGATCAATAATCATATTATTTGCAGGATAATTCTTCCTTTTAATTATTTCACAAAAAATTATAATACAATAAAAAATATACATTTAATGATCAAAAGAATTAATACCAAATAATGGCATTTGAATTAATATTTGTAATATAGAGTTAAAGATTTAAGAAACATTAATGTATATAAAGCGATGTTAAAATTTTTATTTTTATCATTATTAATTATTAGTAGTATTACTCTATATCTTAATAGTTCAGATATATCAGGGCAATCAGTAATTACGCCACCTCCAATTCCTACTAAACTATCACCTACATATGTGATAGATATTACTACAGGTTCTGGAATAAATTACAAATTTCAACATTTTTATCCACCAGATATAGCAATACCTATAGGAACAACAGTTGAATGGTTTGATGACGATCCTGAACAAATTCATACTGTTACAAGTGGTGCGCCTGGAGATTCTAATCCCATTTTTAATTCAGGAATTATGCAATATACCTCTACTCTTCAATATACATTTGATCAACCAGGTACAGTTTCTTATCATTGTCAAATTCATCCATGGATGATAGGATCAGTTTATGCAAGTGATTCAAACAAACAAGGAAAAAATTTCAAAATTAGTACCGGTTCAAGTATGAAGCTGGAGGATAATTCTCCATACGATTGGATCTTTAATACTACCAAAATTGATAGGATTTTGTTTAATATACAACCTACATCAATAAAGACAGATATGAATACACCCATAACTTATAACATAAATATGTACAACAATGAACTTAAAAAGGAAATTTTTTCGCAATCATTTTTTGCCAAAGGTAATGACCTTCAATTTGAATTTGTAGATAGTGATTTGAATATACCTCTAGTTTATGGCCCAGATTTTAGTGAACCCATTATTGGTTCTTATCATATAAGAAATAATTTTCCTGATGGAGAGTATATTCTAAAAGTAGAAATAACAGCTATAGGATCTAATCTAACACAGACAAAGATACTTGATGAATTTAAAGGAATAATATCTTCATAGGATCAAACTAATTGTAATAAAATAAGAAAATTTAACTAATTGTAGCATACTGAAAGTTTTAGAATAATATGAGTAATACTTTAATATATTTTCTTTTACCTAATTAGTGTCTATGATATTACAAATTAAGTTTAGACTAAAATATTATTTCTTTTATTCTTATACAAAAGTTACTGCCATTAGAATATAATTCTGCAATAGCTTTAAATTCTGATCCCTTTTTTAAGAGATTTCTTGGTCCCTCATAATCATAATAGTTTAGCAATGCATACCATTTTTCATTTACTAGAACATATGCTTTGCCAGATAAAATTTTTTCAACATAGATATTATATTTTGTTCCTGTTGACTTATTTGGCAATCTATTTAAAGTTATTAATCTATTATTTTTTAAATTGATTATATGTTGTTTCTCTAATTTCTTTAAGGCTTTTAATATAATATGAGTATCAAATGAGAATTTTTCACATAAATATGATAAATCAAATGAATTTTTATTATCTCTTTCCTCTATTAAAATATCATAAATCTGTCTATATGCTCTATCTATTAACGTATTCTCATTTTTTGTTATGAATTCAGATTGGAACTTTGGAACTTTATCTATTATTATATTCATATCTTTAATTTTTTCAAATGCAATCTTATCATGATCTTCTAATTTTGACTCTTTTTTATTCAATTTTTTTTGTTCTATGTTTTTTAGGTTATTATCGAGATCTGCTAACTCTAATTCTGTCAAAGGATCATATGGTGGTGGAACGATTCGTGGAATTGGTTTTAAAATTGTTTTCATTGAGTTGAAAATTGTTTTCATTTTTTCTATTCGTCTTTTATTTGCATATAATATACGCATGTCTACAGTATCTTTTGATGCTAGAATTATTACGTTTCCAGTTGATTTTCTTCCAGTTCTACCTTTTCTCTGTATGTGTCTAATTTCACTAGATACTGGTTCATAAAATATAACTAAATTAACTTCGGGAATATCTAAACCCTCTTCTGCTATTGAAGTTGCAACAAGTACATTAAATTCTTTTTTTCTAAATGAATCTAAAATAACTGATTGCTCATTTTGATTCATTCCAATATCATTATTTCTATTAGCTTGGCCTACAAATCGAAATGATTTAATTCCAGTTTTATTCAATTCATCTACAATATGAGTTGCAGTATCTCTATAGTGTGAAAATACTAAAATTTGAGAATTCATGTTACTATCATTTAATAATACATTCAAGTTATTATTTGCCGAAGTTATTATTAATTTTCCTTTTTTAAATAGGTTAATAAGATAAATAAGTTTAGGATGTTCAGTAACATTCTCTAATAGTTTGAAAATATCCTTCATTCGGGGATCTTTCAGAATTAAAGAATGTGCTTTTCCTTCGCTTGATTCCATTCTTTTTATGAAGGTTTTTAGAGAAAATGGTCCTTGACTTTCTATTAGTTCTATGCAGTACATCAAAGAGAGAGCTGCAGATTGATTCAATAGAGCTAAATATAAAGGTCCTTTTTCTTCGTTTAAAGAAAATTTTAAATTTCTTTGTAGAATCTCTCCGAGTTCTAACAAGTCTCTTTTAAATACATAATCTATATTATTTTTTTTTATTAATCCTCTAAACGTTAACCATCGTAATTTTTCATGTAACATAGATTTGAATAACAATATAATTTGTTTATATTTTTCAGGCAATTCTACAAATTCCCATTTTAATTCTATAGGATTTACATACGGTTTGACATCAGAATCTTCTTCATTTCGATATTCAATGTGTTCTATGTATAGATTATTACAGATTTGTTGTATTCTATTTTTATCCGAACCAGGACTTGCAGTCATAGCTAGAATGAGAGGATTTGACGATTGTTCCATATACTTTTTAGAAATAAGAGTATAAGCATAATCTTTAATAGCTCTATGAGCTTCATCAAAAATTACTAACCCAAAATCTTTCAAGTTTAATCGAAATTCATTCAAATCATTTCTTATTACTTCAGGTGTAGCAAAAATTAACTTTATTGTTTTATTATCCCATATCGTTTTTCTGATTGATGGAAATACTTTACCTGTTACCAATATTTTTTGATCATCTAATACTTTAAGAAATGAAGAAAACGATATCAAATGTTGTAATACTAATGGTCGAGTTGGTGCCATTATCAATATTCTACTATGTTTATAATTATACAAAATGTCAGCACAGATCAATGCAGAAATAACAGTTTTTCCTAAAGATGTAGGTAAAATAATTAATGAATTTTTACCTTTTGATGAATTAAAAATACTATTCTGGTATAATCTAGACTCTATAGAATTATCCTTAATTAGAGGATGTGTTACAAATCTCTGCATTTTAGATATACTTTCATTTTCATTACTAAAGTCTGACATATGGCAAATGTATTTATTAAAATTAATACATAATGATAATTAATTTAATTCTTTTTGTTTCATTTTTTCTTATATTCTTTCTTAATTAATAAATATACATATACAAGATAATCAATATCCTTAAGAATATAAAAAATTTATTAAATTATATAATATTTACTAAAAATGCAAACAATATTTTCTATTCTATTAGTAGTTAATCTAAGTAACATAAGATTATATGTAAAATTTATCTATAAAATTAACATTATAATTATAAATTTTTTAAAGCCTGTTTTCGTCTAACACTAGTATTTATTTCACTAGTTCCTGATGATATGATTTCTATAAGTTTTGCATTTGTAAAGTTTGGTTTAGTTCTTAGTAAACGTCCAAGTCTTTGAATAAATTCTCTTTTGCTTCCAGTTCCACTGACTATTATTCCTAATTCAGCATCAGGAACATCTACACCCTCATCTAAAACTTTTGAAGTTACTAAAACTCGATATCTGCCATCTCTAAAACCATTTAATGCATCTTCTCTTTCTTGTTTACTAGATTTATGAGTTATAAAAGGAATTAGAAAGTTATTAGAAATTAAATAAACTAATTTATTGTGTTGTGTAAATATTATTGTTTTTCTATTAGGATTTTCACTAAGAATTTTACGTAATTCTGCGATTTTAGATTGACTATTTAATGCAATATCTAAGGCTTTATTCCTCGCCAACAATGCATTTCGAGCATACTGGTTTTTTCCAGAGATCATAATTAATTTTTGAAATCCAATTTGATCATATCTAATTCCTAGCTTATGTAAATAAGATAAATATTGATCATAATTTTTTTGATATTCTAGTTCTTCCTCAGGTAATAACTTGACATATCTTTTTTCAACAGTAAAAGATGCAAGATGTTTATCTCTGGCTAACTCATTAACAGATGATTGATATACTATACCTCCAACTAATCTAGGAAAATCTAAATGTAGATTATCTTCGCGTTCATATGTAGCCGTCAAACCTAATCTATATGGAGATGCAAATTGTTCTGCAATAGTTCGGTATCCTGGCGCAGCTAAATGATGTAACTCGTCAAATATTACAAAAGCAAATTTGTTTCCTATAAAAGATGACCGAATATAAGCCGAATCATATGTCGATACAGTAATACCAGTTATATTAAATATACCTCCACCAATATTTCCAATTTCTAATTTTTGAAAATATTTAGATAAAAATTTTGTCCATTGTTCCATAAGATCTAATGTTGGAACTACAATCAGTGTAGAAGAATTTATTATTTCGATCAGTTTAATAGCTATTATAGTCTTTCCTGAACCTGTCGGTAATATTATACATCCTTTCTTTCCTGCCTTAATCCAATTTTCTATTGCCTTTTTTTGATATGCTCGTAATGATAAATTGATATTTCCAATTCTCAAGTTTTGGATAGGAATCAGTTCCATAACATTATCTTCATATTGAATACCACTATTTTGTAAATATGCAATAATATCTTGATAATGTAATGCTAGTGCTCGTAATTGATTTGTTCTTGGGTCTATTACTGAATATGGAATTTGATTTATTCCAGAAATAACAATAGATCCTTTATCATAGTAAAGAATTATTTTAGTATTTATAGGCAATTAATATTAATATCTTAAACAATTATATATCTTAAAAAGAATCGCATTCTATTTAATATCTTATTTATAATAATTAATAGGGAGGCTGTTTTCTCCATGCAAACATCATAAAAACAAATGGAATTAAAAGTATAGCAGTAGCAATAAGAACAGGTTGCATTATTACAATATCTACTGGGATTCCAACTGCATAAAAATAAGGAAATGGATATAACCCTGAAACAAAAAACCAGACTGCTACGAGCATAAGAATAAGGGGACCGTTTCTTTTTAGAAATCCTGAAGGTTTTTTATTTGAAATTGCACATCTTTTGCACTTTCTTTCTGATTGAATCAGACAAGAAGAACATACAGTCTGATTACAATATGCACAAACTACATTCCCAAATCTTGATCCGCATATATAACATTGATCCAATAATAATAGTAAATATGATCGTAAAAGACATATTTAATATTTATTAGTTTTTTATATTATTGATCTACAAAAAATAAAAGTTTCACAAATGACTACTTGAATTTAGAAAATAAAAAAATAAATAAATGAAAAATTTTTGAAAGTTCTTTTTCTATTTTATGGGATAGATCTGCTGTATAATTTTCCTTCTAATGCTAGTTTGTACATTTCTGCAACGTACGGGTTCTTTGCTGGTGTTTC